>NZ_ATYG01000047.1:0-8442 GCF_000427565.1 Carboxydothermus ferrireducens DSM 11255 | reverse complement strand
CACCATGCTCATATCCTGGTGTTTAAGGGTGAGAGTTATAGATTTAAAAACGCCCTCTCAAACTGTTAAATTTTAACTCTTATGTATCTTTTTACGCTGGCAATGGCCAATATTTTTTCTGCATTTTTCTTTGCCGTTTTATGCATTTTTATATTGCCAAACACACTTAAGAAAGGATAAAATATATAGTGAAATGTGAATCCTTTCACACACCCGTTGGGCCCAATGGGAATGGAAAATTAAAAATTTTTAAAAGGAGAGAGTGAATTGTATGAATAAAAAAATTCGCGCATTGCTAACCTGTGCTGTTGGTTTAGCAATTTGGTTTTCCCCAATACCGACAGGCTTAGATCCCAAAGCTTGGCACTTGTTAGCGATTTTTGTGGTGACAATTATAGGTTTTATCTTGCAGCCTCTACCAATTGGCGCAATAGCTTTTATTAGTGTCACATTATCAGCTCTTACTGGGATTTTAGATGCCAAAGCTGCGTTGGCGGGGTTTGCAAATTCCACAATTTGGCTGATTGTTTCTGCTTTTATATTTGCTATAGGTTTTGTTAAAACCGGTTTGGGATTACGAATAGCTTATTTTTTAATCCGCTTATTAGGCGATAGTACTTTAAAGTTGGGGTACACATTGGTATTAAGCGATTTAATTATAAGTCCTGCCACACCTTCTAATACGGCCCGGGCGGGGGGAGTATTATTCCCGATTGTACGGAGTCTTGCCGAGGCTTTTGGCTCTAAACCTGGGGAGTCCCCTCGCAAAGTGGGTGCATACCTTATGCAAACAGCCTATCAAGGTAATGCTATTACTTCAGCCATGTTTTTAACTTCGATGGCTGGTAACCCGCTTATTGCACTTCTTGCTTTGAAAACTCTCAAGATAGATATTACTTGGAATCTGTGGGCTAAAGCAGCAATTGTACCTGGAATAATTTCAATCTTAGTAATTCCTTACTTGCTTTATAAAATTTACCCACCAGAAATCAAGAAAACACCTGAAGCTAAAGAAATTGCGGCTAAGGAACTGGTTAAAATGGGACCCATGAAATTTGAAGAAAAAGTATTAGCTATTGTATTTATTGGGGCTCTAATCTTATGGGCTACCTCCCAATATACCAAAATTGATGCTACTATTGTAGCAATGTTAGGCGTTTCTGCCATGCTAGTAGCAAAAGTTATTGATTGGAAAGATGTTCTGGCTGAAAAAGGAGCATGGGATACCTTAGTGTGGATGGGTGTGTTAGTAGCACTAGCTGGTAATCTTTCTGAGCTAGGTTTTATTCCCTGGTTTGCGAAAAACGTAGGGAATATGATTTCTGGAATTTCATGGTTCTGGGCGTTCGTTATTCTTCTGGTAGTTTACCTTTATGCTCATTATGGATTTGCTAGCTTAACTGCTCATATTACTGCAATGTATGCTGCCTTTGCTTCTGTTGCAGTGGCAGCCGGTGCACCACCTTATCTTGTAGCACTATCTTTAGCCTTTATGTCTAACTTGTGTATGTCTTTGACCCATTATGCTGCAGGTCCATCCCCGATTTATTTTGGTGCAGGTTATGTTGATCAGGGAACATGGTGGAAACTTGGTTTTATTGTTTCTATAGTAAACCTGTTTATCTGGGTTGGTATCGGAGCAGTATGGTGGAAAGTCCTTGGACTCTGGTAAAGTTGCTTATATTGCACCACTGGATCAGTTAGTTCACTGGTCCGGTGGTGTAAAAATTCTCATAAATGTGTTTTTTACTTCTAAATTTGGAAAAAGGAAAGGGGTAAGAGGATGCGTATCATTGAAGCAGCTCAAATTACGGAAGCTGTTGCTCAGCTTGCAATTAAAGCTAATTATTATTTAAATCCTGACCTGTATGAAGCGCTGGTTAAAGGTCGGGAAATGGAAGAATCGCCAATAGGTAAAGAGATTTTTGAAATATTGATAAAAAATGCTGAAATTGCTAGGGAAGAGGAAATGGCAATTTGTCAAGATACTGGCATGGCAGTTGTGTTTATGGAAATTGGCCAAGATGTTCATATAGTAGGGGGAAATCTTGAGGACGCCGTTAATGCAGGTGTGGCAAAGGGGTATTTAGAAGGGTATTTACGAAAATCTGTCGTAGAGGAGCCATTATTTAACCGAGTTAACACTAAGAATAACACTCCAGCTGTAATTCATGTGTCAATTGTTCCTGGAGACAAAGTTAAAATAGTGCTTGCTCCTAAAGGTTTTGGTAGTGAGAATATGAGCGCACTTAGAATGTTTAAACCGTCTGATGGTATTGAAGCTATTAAGAAGTTTGTTGTTGATACTGTAGTCAATGCTGGTTCAAATCCTTGTCCACCTATAGTAATTGGAATAGGAATTGGCGGTACAATGGAAAAAGCTGCTCTTTTAGCCAAAAAAGCCTTGATTCGTCCGCTTAATATACGTAATTCTCATCCACAGTATGCTGCTTTAGAGCAAGAATTACTTGAATTAGTGAATAACACTGGTATTGGACCTCAGGGGTTAGGTGGACGGATAACAGCATTGGCAGTAAATATTGAGTGGTTCCCAACCCACATTGCAGGTTTGCCAGTGGCAATTAATATAAATTGTCACGCCACCAGGCATGCTGAAATCGAACTTTAAAGACTCTATAAGGGGGAAAAAAGATGAAAGAGCCTATCCGTATTACACTTCCTTTAACTGAAGAAAAGGTGCGTAGTCTTAAAGCAGGTGATAGTGTCTTAATTACTGGTGTAGTTTATACTGGCCGGGATGCTGCTCACAAGCGTATGGTAGAAGCGTTGGACCGTGGAGAAGAACTACCTACGGATTTAAAGGATCAAGTGATTTATTATGTGGGACCAACTCCTGCAAAGCCAGGTAAACCTATAGGGTCAGCTGGGCCTACCACTAGTGGTCGGATGGATGCATATACGCCTCGACTTTTAGAAAAAGGACTAAGAGGAATGATTGGTAAAGGATACCGTTCGCCTGAGGTAATTGAGGCAATTAAAAAATATGGAGCAGTATATTTTGTTGCTATTGGGGGAGCAGCTGCATTGATTGCCAAAAGTATTAAGAGTTATGAAGTAATTGCTTACGAAGATTTAGGGCCTGAAGCACATGCCAAAATCTATGTAGAAGATTTTCCGGCGATTGTGGCTATTGATTGTGAAGGAAACAATATCTACGAAATTGGACCAAAAAAATATAAGAGGTGATTAAATGCTTAAGTACGACGTACTCGTAATAGGCAGTGGAGGAGCGGGAATGCAGGCTGCTTTAGTAGCAGCTAAGTCGGGAGAATTAAATGTTGCTCTTATGACAAAAGTGTTTCCTACGCGTTCTGCTACTTGTTGTGCCCAAGGTGGTACTAATGCAGCTCTTCGGAATGTTGACAAGTCTGATTCAATTGAAAAACATGCTTTTGACACTATAAAAGGAAGTGACTTTCTTGCAGACCAGGATGCTGTAGAATTTTTTGTTAGTTTATTACCTGAAACTATTTTGGAGCTGGATTATTTTGGAGTTCCTTTTTCCCGTCTTGAAGATGGTACAATAGCTCAGCGGCCTTTTGGGGGACAGTCTCATCCGAGAACATGCTATTCTGCAGATAAAATAGGTGCTGTAGTTTTACACACCTTATACGAACAGTGCCTAAAAAATCAGGTAAATATTCTTACTGAGTGGTTCTTATTAGATCTTGTAGTAGAAAACGAGCAAATTATTGGTGTTGTTGCTATGAATATGAAAACAGGAGATATTCATCCGATCCTGGCTAAAGCTGTTGTTTTAGCGACAGGTGGGGCTGGACGCGTTTACTGGAACCGAACCACTAACCCGTTTGCCTCCACGGGCGACGGGATGGCTGCAGCTTTTAGAGTAGGAGTTGCTTTAAAAGATCCAGAGTTTGTACAGTTTCATCCAACCGGCTTAGCTGGAACAGGGATCCTGATGTCTGAGGCTTGCCGGGGTGAAGGAGGATATCTCCTGAATAATAAAGGTGAACGGTTTATGCAACGTTATGCTCCAGAAAAAATGGAGCTTGCAACTCGTGACTTGGTTTCTCAAGCTATTGAAACTGAAATTAAAGAAGGTCGTGGATTTGGAGAAGGTATAAATGCTTATGTTCTGCTTGATTTACGTCACCTTGGACGGGAAAAAATCTTAGAACGTTTACCACAAATCCGTGAACTTGCTATTCAGTTTGAGGGTATTGATCCTATCGAGCAGCCAATTCCTGTGCGTCCAAGTTGTCATTATAGCATGGGTGGAATAGATGTTATAGATTACAAAACTTGTGCTACGGTTGTTAAGGGATTATATGCTGCTGGAGAATGTTCTTGTATTTCAATCCATGGTGCAAACCGTTTGGGTGGCAATTCAACTGCCGAAGCTGTTGCTTTTGGTAAAGTTGCTGGCAAAGCAGCGGCAGAATATGCTCAAAATGTAGGATTTTCTTCTGAGAAAAAAGTAAATGAGTGTGCTAAGAAATGGGAAAATGAATACAATATTGCTGTTTCGCGGACAAATGGTCCGTCGGTTGCTTCTATTCGTAGTCGTTTAGCAGAGACAATGTGGCTTAATGTTGGGGTTTTTCGCAAGGAAAAAGAAATGTTGCAGGCAGCAAAAGATGTTGATGCATTAATTGAAGAGTATAAATACTGTGTTGTTGGTGATAAAAACAGAATTTATAATACGGCGTTTACGCAGTACATCGAATTGGGTAATATGCTTACGGTTGCTAAGGCTATTGTTATAGGAGCGTTAAACCGCAGAGAAAGTCGTGGTTCGCATAAAAGAGAAGATTACCCGCAAAGAGATGATAAAAACTACTTAAAACATACAATTATTACCCTTGAAGGTTCGGAGTACAAGTTGTCGTATCGACCGGTTGTTATTACAAAATATCAACCGGCAGAGAGGAGGTACTAAATGCAAAAAGTTACTTTTAAAATAAGACGATTTGATGGGGAAAAATCATGGGTTCAGGAGTATCAATTTCCTTATCAGCCTGGGAAAACGATTCTTTGGGCATTATCTTATATAAAAGAGTCTATTGACCCAACGTTAACCTTTACCGCATCCTGCCGCCATGCTGTTTGTGGTGCGTGTGCAGTGCGGGTTAATGGGCAGGCGGTGTTGGCCTGCGAAACTTTGTTGGATAAGATGTTAGACCGTTGGGAAACTAATACTTTGCTAATTGAGCCTCTGCAGAATTTTAAAGTAATTCGCGACTTAGTGGTAGATTGGGAAACAAAAGTGGAACGACTAGCAAGGGTAAAACCATGGTTGATACCTCGCGACGAATTTAGTAAAGAAACAGGCTGTCGGCAAACGCCTGAGGAATTCAAAAAAATTAATAAAAATTCCGACTGTATTTTATGTGGTTGCTGTGCATCGGAGTGTAATAAACTTAGCAATAACGACAGTGATTTTCTTGAACCTTTTATCTTCTCTAAAGCCCAAAAATTTATCGCTGATTCTCGCGATAAAGACCCGCTTTCGCGTATAAGTACTGCCATTAATAATGGAGCCTGGAAATGCATGCATTGTCAGGAATGTGTCACCAAGTGTCCGAAAGGCTTATCTCCGGCTGATGATATTTCTTTCATTCGTCAGTTTGCAATAGCTAGTGGGATTAGAAATAATCCTGGTACCCGTCATGCTAAATCATTTTTGGACGATATTCAAAAAACCGGCCGGTTAAATGAGGCGTTGATGTTTATTAAAACTGAAGGATTGTTAGGATCATTAGGTAGCATCCCAGTGGCTTTGCGCTTGGTAAGAAAGGGGAAACTACGCTTGAAGCATGTGTTGGCCAAACCTATAAAAGAAATTGAACAGGTCCGCACAATAATTAAGGTTATTACGAAAGATAAAAAATAGTTAGGAAAAATTGAATGAAAATGTCCAAAGCAGATGTTTGCAAAATCTATTAAAGAGATATAAGCAGGCTTGTAATTAAAATAACAACGAGAAAACCTAAAAAAGGGGAGTAAGTACAATTATGAAATATGCATTTTTTCCTGGATGCGTCTTGCAAGGGGCAAGTGAAGAAGCGTATATAGCAACGATAAAAGTCGCAAATGCCTTAGGAATAGAATTAGTGGAAATTCCGGGGTGGACTTGTTGCGGAGGTTCCCACCTTCAGGATTACGATGGAACGGTTGCTTTAGCAGTTAATGCGAGAAATATTGCTTTGGCAGAGAAGATGAACCTGCCGATTCTTACTGTATGTAGCACTTGCACGTTAATGTTGAGGGAGGCTAAGCATAAGCTGGATAATTGTAAAACGGAGTCTATAAACCAAGCTTTGCAACAAGTTGGATTAGTTTATAAGGGGACTAGCCAAGTTACCCATTTTTTATGGGTGCTGATTAATGATTATGGGTTAGAAAGGTTAAAGAAAAAAGTTAAAAAACCGCTTAAAGGATTGAAAGTTGCGGGATATTATGGGTGTCATATTTTACGTCCTCCTCACATTATGAATTTTGAAGATTATGCAAATCCTCATTCCCTTGAAGATTTGATCAGAACCTTGGGAGCTGAACCCGTTGATTTTGATGCTCGTTTGAAATGTTGCGGTTTTCATGCGCTTTTAACTAGTAATGCTGATGCAATTAAAGCTACAGGGAAAATCAATCTTAGTGCGATTAATGCTGGTGCAGACTGCACTGTTACTCCGTGTCCTCTCTGTCAGATGCAGCTTGATATGTATCAACCAGAAGGGAAACGAGCAGTTGGTGCTAAAAAAGAGATTCCATCTTTGCATTTTACTCAACTAATAGGATTAGCCCTTGGCTTTAATGCAGAGGAGCTTGGGCTGAATCGACATATTGTAAATACTTCAGTTGTATATGCTGCTCGCTGAAACTAATATAGACACTTATTGACACATTAAACCGCAGAATTTAAATACGTTCTGCGGTTTTTGTCCAATTAGCTCATGATTGAAATCTTGGTGAAAAAGAGAAAGGGGCAATAATAAAATGATAATTGAATTAGGATTTGGTAAAGAAAAAAAACAGCTTTCAGTTAAGTCGGAAAATTTGTTAGGGGTTTTGGTACCCAATCAGGTTGAAGTTGAGCTAACCGGGAAAGAGGAAGTAATCAGAGCATTAAACAACCCTATTGATTCTCCAAAATTAAGAGAAATTATCAAACCGGGAGAAAAAATTGCTATAATAACCAGTGATATTACCAGGCCCGTGCCCAATAAAATCTTGTTGCCTCTGGTGCTTGAGGAATTATGGCAAGCGGGAGTAAAAGATGAAGATATTACAATAGTATTTGCCCTTGGGAGTCACCGTTTTCATACCGAAGAGGAAAAGATAAGTTTGGTTGGCGAAGAAATATACCATAGGATTAAGTGTATAGATAGCGATCAAAAAGATTGTGTGCGTTTAGGCTATACAAAGTTCGGAACTCCTGTAGATGTCTTTCGACCGGTTGCAGAAGCCGATCGACGGATATGTCTGGGAAATATAGAATATCATTATTTTGCCGGTTATAGTGGTGGAGCTAAGGCAATCATGCCCGGTGTCTCAAGCCGGGAAGCGATCCAGGCTAATCACAGCCGTATGGTGGAAGTAGAAGCTCATGCTGGCAATATTGCCACCAACCCAGTGCGCCAGGATATTGACGAAGTAGCTAAGTTTGTTTCCTGTGACTTTATTCTCAATGTAATCCTTAACGAACAAAAACAAATTATTAAAGCGGTAGCTGGCCATTATCTTTCTGCCCACCGAAAAGGATGTGAATTTTTAGATCAATTATATAAAGTAAAAATCAAGGAAAAAGCAGATATCGTTATTGTTTCTGCCGGAGGCTTCCCTAAAGATATCAATTTATACCAAGCGCAAAAGGCTCTGGATAATGCCAAGCATGCTGTTAAAAAAGGTGGAATAATAATATTGGTAGCAGCCTGTTCCGAGGGATTTGGTGAAAAGGTTTTTGAAGATTGGATGTTATCGGTATCTAAGCCGGAAGATTTAATTAACCGTATCAAGGAAAGATTTCAGTTAGGGGGTCATAAAGCTGCTGCAATTGCTATGGTATTACGGGAGGCTGAGATCTTTCTAGTATCGGAATTAAATCCTGATATTGTTCGCCAAATTTTTCTTACCCCTTTTACCAGTTTGGAGCAAGCCTTAGCCAGAGCATTTAAGAAAAAAGGGCCTTCAGCTAAAGTGTATGTAATTCCCTATGGGGGAGCGACTTTGCCCTATGTTACCGCTCACACTAATTGACCACATTTAGCTCAAATTAAGTGGCCGCAAATATTGCTCACTTTATTTGGCCAGGCAGTTTTTTATACTGCCTGGCCATTGGCATAATTTTATACAGAAAATTCATTTTCAATTACTACCTTGACCATACGGTCATCAATAAGCCGTTTCTGTTCGGCTGCAGCTGCCATTAGACAAGCAATGCACAGGTTATTGATTTTCCGG
>NZ_ATYG01000046.1:0-9335 GCF_000427565.1 Carboxydothermus ferrireducens DSM 11255 | reverse complement strand
TTACGAGGGTTTTCTCCAAGTTCTTTGGTGCTTTGCAAAACTTCGCTGGCTTCAAGTATAGCATCGTCTACATATCTGGAATTTAGGTTAAACATTTGTTGCAGTTCTTTCTTGAGTTCTTTTCGGGTTTTTCCTTCAAGCAGACGGTTATAAGCATATCTTTTGCAGGAGTTCCACTTTCGCATTAAGTTATCTAATACCTCGTTCTCCTCTGCCTTTGGAAATAACCGTGCCTGTATTGTTATGACTTGCTTCAGGGCTTTCACCACACTTACGATTTTGTACAATTAAACTTTATCCCTTGCTGAGCAAGTATTATTGCACTATTCTGCATTGTTTGGCTTAACTGTTGCTGCCTCCTTTAAAGAAAGATTTGGGGACTTAAATCTAAAACCAAGGTTAATTTATGGTTTAAACTACTTTTTTTAAACTCCTGTAATCCTGCTTTTAAAACTTCACGGGCAAAACTGCTTTTATTAGTTTTTAAAAGTATATGATAGCGAAAGTTTCTTTTTAACTTATAAAAGGGAGCTGCTGCCGGTCCAATAATTTCTACCTCCGGATTACATTTGCTGGCATTTTTTAATAAATTAACTAAATTATTTGCCCCCTCAATAACCTGCTGTTCGTCTTCGCCAGCTATAATAAGCCTAAATATTTTACTAAAAGGTGGATATCCTGTCTGTTTTCTCAAAGAAAGCTCCTTTAAGGCATACTGCTGGAAATTTCCCCGTTGCACCGCTTGAATAATATAATTTTCCGGATTAAAAGTCTGAATTATCACTTCTCCGGGCACGAGCCCTCTACCGGCTCTTCCGGCAACCTGGGTAAGTAAATTAAAACTTCTTTCCCCGGCGCGAAAATCCGGCAAATTTAAGCTTTGATCAGCATTTAATACTCCAACTAACGTTAAATCAGGAAAATCAAATCCTTTGGCCAACATTTGCGTTCCAATAATGATATCTGCTTCCCTATTTTTAATCGCCTCTAATATTTTATCATAGCTATTTTTACTCCTCATGGTATCGTAGTCGACGCGAAAAATTTTGGCTGGAAATAGCTTTTTCAGTTCCTCTTCAACCCTTTGGGTCCCATAACCATATAAATCAAGAGAGATTTCCTGACAAGCTGGGCACTTGCAGGTAAAAGCAATTTTTTTACCACAGTAATGACATTGGAAATTTTTTTCTTCTTTGTGATAGGTCATGGAAACATCACAATCAGGGCAGCGGTAAAAATAACCGCATTTTCGACACATAATCATTGGAGCAAAGCCCCGGCGATTTAAAAACAAAAAAACCTGTTCTCCCTTTTGGAGTCGCTCGCTAATTTTTTGTTGAAGCACACTGCTAATTATCCCGGTATTTCCTTCCTTAGCTTCCTTAAACATGTCAACAATAATGACCTGGGGATAAGGCCTATTTTGGTACCGCTTACCCAAAAAATAATATTTAATTAATCCTGATATTACAGCTGCATATGTTTCCATGGAGGGAGTAGCGGTACCCAACAAAAGGGGAATGCCCAAACGTTTAGCCCGCCAGTAAACCACTTCGCGGACATGATATTTAGGGGTTTCTTCTTGTTTATAACTGAGCTCGTGTTCTTCATCGAGAATAATTAATCCTAAATTTTGAAAGGGTAAAAAAGCTGCCGACCTGGTTCCCAATACCAAAACCGGACTACCCTTTTTTAATTCCCGCCAAACCGTGAACTTTTCCCGGGCATTCAAGCGGCTATGATAAACCAGAGTATTTTCCGGGAAGTATTTTTTCACCCGGGCAACCATCTGCGTGGTAATACCTATTTCTGGTAAAAGAAATAGTACCTGTTTCCCCTGGTTTAAAAAGTCTCCCGCTAACTTTAAGTAAATTTCCGTTTTGCCGCTGCCGGTAATTCCGTGTAATAATCCCACAAAATTTTTTGGCATATCCCGTTTTATTTGCTGATATACCTGCTTTTGACTCTCGGTAAGCTCAATTGGCGGTAAATTAGGTAGTGGTTTCTCTCTAATCTGGAGTATTCCCTGTTTAACCAATTTTTTAATAGTAGAAGTAGTTCTTACTAAACCCCTTTTATCCTTTAATAAGCTTATTACCGTCTCATCGTTTTGCAATCTTTTGCTTTTTTTTATCTTCTCTTTAAGTTTTGTTTCATCCACTACCGTACAAAATACTTCCACATCCTGATATACTTTCTCCGGAAAAGATATTAAAGTTAGTGCCTCGGTAATTGAACAAAGATAATACTCGGAAATCCACTTAACCATCTCCACCAATTCAGGAGTTAACCAAAGTTCTTCGGGTAAAACTTCTAAAATAGGTTTTATTTCCCCAGAAAAATCCTTTTCCTGGCCAAGAGAAAAGATAAAGCCTTCTTCCAAACGATTATTAAAATTAAACTTGACTTTGGCTCCAATTGCAACTTTTTTTATGTCAGAAGAGGGTAATTTATAAGTATATAAGCGATCTAAATGCCTTGACGGCCTTAGTAAAGCAACCTGGGCATAAACAGTCATACACTGCCCCCTTAAAATAATTAAAAACGAAAAAGGCTTAACCTTTTTCGTTTTGTTTATTTAAGTACTTTTCCCCTATTAACCGGGCAAGTTTTTGGGCAACAATTTTTTTGGATGCCCGGGGAATCAAGATTTTTTCACCATCCCTGGTGTAAACTACAATTTCATTTTCTTCCGAATCAAATCCTATATCAGTCCTGGAAACATCATTAGCTGCAATCATATCAAGATTTTTTTCTAAAAGCTTTTTTGCTGCATAATTTTCCAGGTCATGGGTTTGCGCAGCGAACCCCACCAAAAACTGATCCACCTTCCGCTCTCCCAAGCTTTTTAAAATATCTTTGGTTTTAATTAAATCAATGGTAAGAGAATTTTTTTTCGGTAGTTTTTGTTGAAACTTTTCTTTGGGCGTATAATCTGCTACCGCAGCCGCTTTAACTACGATCTGCACTTTTTCAAATAACTCATCAACCCTTTGGGCCATTTCCTCGGTAGTTTCAACGGAAATGAAGTTAACACCCGTTGGCGGTGCTAAACTTACCGGACCCGAAACTAAATATACTTCAGCCCCCAGGTTTCTAAAAGCTTCAGCTAAAGCAAATCCCATCTTCCCAGAACTCTTATTAGTAATAAACCGGACCGGATCAATGTACTCCCGGGTAGGTCCTGCCGTTACCAAAACTTTTATGCCTTTTAAAATTTTCTCCTGTAACAACTTTTCAACCTCAGCTATAATTTCCGGAATATCGGGAAGTCGACCCGGCCCCACATGACCGCAGGCAAGACTGCCGGAATCAGGCGCCAAGATATTAAAACCATGAGCAACTAAGCGGTTAAGATTTTCCTGCACAATACTGTTTTGATACATACGGGTATTCATTGCCGGGCAAATTAAAACAGGACAGTTTTTAGCGGCAACAATGGTGGTAAGCAAATCATCGGCAATGCCATTAGCTATTTTCCCAATAATGTTAGCGGTTGCCGGAGCAATTAAAATTAAGTCCGCTTCATCAGTAAGGGATATATGCAAAATGGGATCCGCTTCAGTAAAAATTTCCTTTAATACTTTATTACCGGTAACAGTGGCCAGTGATAGGGAAGTAACAAAGTTTTCTGCTCCTGAAGTTAATACGGGAAAAACTTGGTACCCTCTCTTGGTTAACTCCCTGGCCAACTCTACCGTTTTATATGCGGCAATTCCGCCGGAAATTCCCAGGATTATTTTGCCCTCAGACACGAAAACTTGGGCCTCCTTATTTATTTTGGGATGATTTAAGCCGCTGGTAGGTGATTAAATCGTTGCCGATTTCGTGTAAAGCAATGGTCACGGGTTTATTGGAAATATGTTTTAATTTACTTGATTCTCCAGCAGTAATTTGCCTGGCCCTTTTGGCTGTTGCTACCACTAATGTATACCGGCTATCCGCTTTTTTCATTAAAATATCTAAAGAAGGCTGGTTCATCTTTCTAAAACACCTCCTTCAAGTAAAACCCGGTAATTTACTCTTTTGGGTTTTAATTTTTCCGCAGTTAATACCGCTTCTAAATCATTAACCGCTGTTTCGAGATCATCATTTAATATTAAATAATCATACCAATCACAGTTAGCAATTTCTTCCCAGGCCATTTGCATCCTTTTAACAATAATTTCCTCTTTATCGGTACCTCTCTTCCGTAACCTTTCTTCCAGTATAGAAATGGAAGGGGGTAAAATAAAAACAAAAACACCCTCCGGGTAAGTTTTCTTCACTTGCCGGGCTCCTTTTATATCAATTTCTAAGATCACATCCTGTCCGCGCGCTAAAGCTTCAAATACGGGCTTTTTTGGTGTTCCATAATAATTTCCATAAACATCGGCCCACTCGAGAAATTCATCGTTTGCAATCATTTTCTCAAATTGTTGTCGATCAATAAAATAGTAATGAACCCCGTCAATTTCTCCCACTCTTTTTTCGCGGGTTGTTGCAGAAATAGAATAAAAGAGGTTTGGATTTCTTTTCCGAATTTCCTGGCAAATAGTACCTTTTCCTGCTCCCGAAGGTCCCGAAACTACCACCAGCATTCCTTTATGCATAACTTCTCCTTCTCTGTTAAAAATTTTCCTCTTGATTTTCTTTCGTATTAAGGCGATGGGCTACCGTTTCCGGCTGAACCGCTGATAAGATAACATGATCGCTGTCCATAATTATAACCGCCCGGGTTCTTCTACCATATGTGGCATCTATTAACATCCCTTTATCCCTTGCCTCGGAAATAATCCTTTTAATTGGTGCGGATTCCGGGCTGACAATAGAAATAATGCGATTCGCCGAAACAATATTACCAAACCCAATGTTAATAAACTTTATTTCCACCAAATTCCCTCCTTTACTCTATATTTTGAACTTGTTCTCTGATTTTTTCAAGTTCACTTTTTAAATTTACCACTTTTGTAGAAATAAAAAGGTCATTGGCTTTCGCACCAATAGTATTAGTTTCTCTAAACATCTCCTGCACAATAAAATCTAACTTTTTACCGATAGGTCCAGAATCATGGATAACCTCTAAAAAAGCTGTGATATGGCTTTTTAACCTGGTAATCTCTTCATCAATGCTTACCTTATCGGCATATAAAAGTACTTCCTGCAAGATCCTTTCCTCGGGTATACCTAAATTTCCCAAATCCTTTAACCGGTTTAAAAGTTTTTCCCGGTATTCTTTGGGAATTTCCGGCGCCCGACTTTCTATTTCCGTTACCAGGTTTTTAATCACGGTTACTTTCTGGCTAATATCATCTTGCAGGCGCTTGCCTTCATCCCAGCGCATAGCAATAAATTTCCCAAGGGCTTCATTTAAAGGAACTAAAAAATAATTCCAGATCTGCTCTTCATCAAATTGCGGTTCGGCTATTTTAAAAATATCCGGTAGCAGTAAAAGGTCTTCAATCTCAATATCCGCCTTAATTCCCAACGCTTCACCTATTTTTTGCAATTCTTTGTAATATTCATAGACTAAATTTTCATCAATTTTAACATTTTTGCTTAATGCTTCCTCTACTGTAACGTAAAGGTCAATCTTACCCCGATAAACCTTGCTTTGCACAACCTTTTTTATCTTTTCCTCAAGAAAAAAATAACGGCGGGGTAGTTTAACATTTATTTCCAGATATTTGTGATTTACTCCTTTTAGCTCTATTAAAATTCTCCCGAACTCTGAAATGCTTTCAGCCCGTCCATACCCGGTCATGCTGTGCATTTTTCTACAACCCCTACTCTAAGTTTTTTAAAAAGGTCTCTAAACGCTTTAAACCTTCTTTTAAATCCGCTAAACTCAAAGCATAAGAAAGGCGGATAAAGCGATCATCACCAAATGCAATTCCTGGAACCATTGCTACTAAGTAGTACTCTAACATAATTTCCGCAAAATCGGTACTGGTATTTATTATTTTTCCTGAATGTTTTTTCCCAAAACAGTTATCAATCCGCGGAAAAACATAAAAAGCTCCTGCAGGTTCAATTACCTTTAGCTTTAATTCCTGAAGTCTACTTACCACAAAATCCCTGCGTTTTTTAAATTCCTGCACCATCTTTTCAACGCTATCATCTTCAATGGTTAAAGCAGCTAAAGCCCCCCATTGAGCAAAGGAGGTCGGATTTGACGTCTGGTGACTTTGAAGTTCAATAAGTTTGGCGGCGTACTGTCTAGAGGCAGCCACATACCCTAAGCGCCACCCGGTCATACTATGGCTTTTCGAAAAACCGTTGACAATAAAAGTTTTTTCCTTCAATTCGGGGTTGGCAGCTACAAAACTAATTGGCTTTTCGGAAAAATATATCCGTTCGTAAATTTCATCAGCAATAATCAAAATTTCTCTGCCTTTTAACAACCGTCCGAGGCTTTTAAGTTCATCAAAGCTGTATACTACTCCGGTAGGATTAGAAGGAGAATTAATAATTATTGCTTTAGTCCGATTGTTAAGGTAATTTATTAATTTATCCGGTGCCAGCTTAAAATTTTCCCCAGTAGGGACCAAAATTGGTACTCCACCGGCCAGTTTGACCTGCTCCACATAGCTTACCCAATAAGGCACAGGAATAATTACTTCATCGCCGGGATTTAAAATTACCTGGAAAATATTATACAATCCGTGCTTTGCACCACAGGTAACCACTACTTCCTGGTCTTCATAATTTACACCGGTTCTTTGGGTTAAATATTCGGCTATTTTTTTTCTTAACTCCGGAATGCCACCTACCGGTGTGTACTTCGTTTTTCCCTGCCGTAAAGCATTAATTGCCGCTTCTTTAATGTATTCAGGTGTATCAAAGTCAGGTTCTCCCACCCCGAAATTAATCACTTTCTTTCCCTGCTTAATAAGTTCCTTAGCTTTTTTGTCAATGGCTAAAGTCGGCGATTCGCCAATCTGTAAGGCCCTCTCTGAAAACATCTTTATCCCCCCCGAGTCAATCTCAAGAAAAAAGTCCACTCCCTCAATACTGAGGGATGGACGCATAGTTAGAACTCAACCTTACCCAAGTGTTGCTCAATTCTTTGCAAAGCTTCTTTTAATCTTGAAGTTGGTATAGTTAAAGAAATTCGGAAATAACCTTCACCGTTTGTTCCATAGCCATTTCCTGGAGTTATGACAACCCCAGCTTTTTCAATTAAGTATTCTGCAAAACTCGCCGACGTAAATCCTTTGGGAACCGGAGCCCAAATATAAAAAGTCCCCTTGGGTTTACTTAAATTCCACCCTAATTTATTTAAAGTTTCAATTACCAAATCCCGTCTTTGGGCATAAAGGTCACATAATTCCTTTACCACATCCTGAGGTCCTTCTAATGCTTTGATTCCTGCATATTGGATAGCTTGAAATACTCCGGAATCAATGTTTGATTTTAACCGCCCCAAAGCATCTATTGCTTTTGCATTTCCTACCGCCCAGCCAATCCGCCAACCGGTCATGTTGTAGGTCTTCGATAAAGAATGAAATTCAATACCTACATCTTTGGCTCCCTTTACTTCTAAAAAGCTCGGAGCTCGATACCCATCAAAGGTAATTTCCGAATAAGCAGCGTCATGACACACTAAAATTTCATATTTTTTGGCAAAATGAACCACTTTTTCAAAAAATCCCAGGTCAGCTACTGCACCGGTAGGATTGTTGGGGTAATTTATGAACATTAATTTAGCCTTGCGTGCAACCTCTTCGGGAATACTATCAAGGTCCGGTAAAAACCCATTTTCAGGCTTTAATGGCATTTTATATGTAGTACCACCAGCTAATATCGTCCCACCCTCATACACCGGGTATCCCGGGTCAGGAACCAAAACTAAATCTCCGGGATCAACATAACACCAGGAAATATGCGCTATTCCTTCTTTTGAACCCAGGAGGGAAACTACTTCAGTCTTTGGATCTAACTCAACCCCAAATCTCCGTGCATACCAGGCAGCAACCGCTTGTCTGTAAGAAAGCATTCCAACCGAAGAGGGGTACTGGTGATTTTCCGGGTTTTGGGCTGCAAGGTAAAGTTCCTCAATAATGTGCTTTGGAGTAGGGGTATCCGGGTCACCAATCCCAAGGCTTATTACATCAACTCCTGCCTCTTTTTTTTCAGCAATTAATCTTTCAATTCGCGCAAACAAGTAGGGAGGTAAATTTCTAACTCTTGTAGCTTCTAACATTTGCCATCCCCTTTCCCAAGTGTTTTTATTAAATTATAAAAAATATTCTCCCTTAAATACTATTTCAGCAGGACCAGTCATATAAACGCTTTCCCCAAAAACCCAGTTAATAAACAAACTGCCACCGGGTAAAACAACTTCAACATCTTCCTGCAAATGGCCAAGAATACGTCCTGCCACTACAACCGCCGAAGCACCGGTACCGCAGGCAAGAGTAGCACCAGCACCTCTTTCCCAAACAAAAACTTTTACTTTCGCTGGACTCAAAATTTCTACGAATTCTACATTTGTTTTCCGCGGGAATAGCGGATGGGTTTCAATTAATGGACCATATTTTTCTAATTCAATTTTAGCTAAAGAATCAACAAAAATTACCGCATGGGGGTTACCCATAGATACCGCTGTGAAATAGAATTTTTGACCTAATACTTCAAGGGGAATATTAACCGGTTCTTCCTCCACCGCTACGGGAATCTCCTGCGGTTTTAGTATTGGCCGTCCCATATCAACCCGTACCATATTGTTCTCCAAAACTTCTGGTTTAATAATACCAGCCAAAGTCTCCACCTCTAATTGCTTCTTGGCCGGATTATATTTTTCAACATAATAGCGAGCCACACATCGAATCGCATTTCCACACATTTCTGCTTCGCTACCGTCGGAGTTAATTATCCTCATCTTAAAATCCGCTTTCTCGGACGGAAGCAACAAAACTAAACCATCGGCTCCAATACCAAATCGCCGATCACAAATTTTTTTTGCTAAGTCGGAAAGATTTTTATTTACTAAATTCTGGTTTTTTATTTCATCAATCACTACAAAATCGTTTCCCAATCCGTGCATTTTTAAAAACTCCATTGTAAACCTGGTATCCCAAACTGTACAAAACTGTACAGTTTGAGGCTGGGCTATTTGTAGTCCGCCCTTTCAGAGAGTGCCCATCCCCAGCAGGCGGTATTTAGACACTCCCATAGTCCCATCACCAAGCTATGGAACTTGCCGTAGCTTTCAGCCACCTTCTCCCATACCGCTTACAAGTATTCTCTTAAGCGGTGACAGGTCACGATATAATGGCCTGTCAAGGAGAGCTCCGGTCAGGAGGGCTACCCGCAAAACTCGCCACGGTTTGTACGGTAAGGTTTTCCCCTTT
>NZ_ATYG01000045.1:0-9540 GCF_000427565.1 Carboxydothermus ferrireducens DSM 11255 | reverse complement strand
CGCCTACGTTAGTGACGCCATAATTCTCGCAGTTTATAACCCACAATGGTTCTACCTAAACTTTACCATATCTTCTATTATCCCAGAAAGCAAAAGAAGAGTTTATAACCCACAATGGTTCTACCTAAACTGAGGCCCAAACTCCGCTTGTGTGGTTCCCGGTAGTAGTTTATAACCCACAATGGTTCTACCTAAACATTGCTGATGTTGGAGATAAATAATATCTTCCAGTGTTTATAACCCACAATGGTTCTACCTAAACAGTTTATAATTATCATCCAGTAACTAAAGAATATATGTTTATAACCCACAATGGTTCTACCTAAACTTATTAAATTGATTGTATCGGTATCTAATATTTCTTCGTTTATAACCCACAATGGTTCTACCTAAACTGCAACGATAGAACAAAAGAAATTGCCGAAAGTTTGTTTATAACCCACAATGGTTCTACCTAAACCCACAAACATTTCTTTCATTTATTCACCCCCTTTAATGTTTATAACCCACAATGGTTCTACCTAAACTCCGAATCCAATCCAAAATAATATAAAAAATAATATGTTTATAACCCACAATGGTTCTACCTAAACTAAGCGGCGAAATGCTTTTTAAGTTAGCCGATTTTTTGTTTATAACCCACAATGGTTCTACCTAAACTGCCCGGCTGGTTCGATTATTCAGCTTGCGAACACGTTTATAACCCACAATGGTTCTACCTAAACCAAAATAACTTCTGTTATACCAAGCATCCAAATATAGTTTATAACCCACAATGGTTCTACCTAAACTAGCTCCTGTTGTAACTCCCCAGTATTTTTCAATTTCGTGTTTATAACCCACAATGGTTCTACCTAAACGTCATACCAAAAGTTTTACCTTCCCCTAAATTCCCCGTTTATAACCCACAATGGTTCTACCTAAACAATTATTAACGGTAGAAGGGTAAGAACTGCCATTTAGCAGTTTATAACCCACAATGGTTCTACCTAAACCCATCCTGAAAGCCTTAAAAAATAAGGCTTTCAGGATACGAAAACCTCAAAATCGTCGTCGACCTCCGATAGTGTAAAAATCCCTGTTGTGAGACGATTCACAATGTATATGTGCTACATAAAATCTTTTTCTATTACTTTTTTGATTTCCAGTGGTCTGTTTTTGTCCAGACCAATTTCACTGTCATAATAGCACTTTACAAAATTTATCGGAATACCATTTATTTTTTCCTGTTCTATTAATCCTTTTTTCATTAATCCCTGTACAGTTCCCAGCTTCAACGAAATTTTATAAAGTTCCAACTCATAAAAATCCTTGCTGTCTATTAATTCTACCACTTTATCCTTGAAAACAAAAGGATATACCGTTATACCGTCAAACTCTTCATAAAACTGTTTTCTTAAGTCTTTATTATCATATTTTTCGGTAAGCAATTCATTTAAATAGTTATATATCCTCGGATCTAAAAACACTTCATAATCATAACTGCTGTATACTTCATCAAGCATTTTTTGAATTGCTTTTTCTTCAAGTTTAACCGGTGATTCTTTAAATAATTTTAAGGTTTTTTCCACTACTTCTCTATCCCTATAAGGATAACCTTTTTCATTAACATCTTTTTCAACAATAAACACGGGTGCAGGCTCCTTCTTTTCTCTAAAGCGGTTTATGCGTCCAAACCTTTGCAGCAAAGCATCCAGCGGTGCTGGTTCGGTATATAACTCATCATAACTGATATTTAAAGAAACTTCTACTACCTGTGTAGCCACAAGCAATTTATAATCTCCAACCTTTTCTTCTATTTTATCCCTGTCTTTCAAAATAAAATGACTGTGTAAAAGTTTAATATCTTCTTCTTTAATGCAACTGCCAGATAGTTTGTCCTTTAAAATCTTGTACAGATTTTGAGCTGTTTCAACGGTATTGGCAACCACCAGAATTTTTTTCCCGCTTCTTACTTTGAATGCTATTTCATCAACATACTCCATCAGTGTCCCGGGCAACCTGAAAACAATATGCCTGTTAAAAGATGCAAGTTCCTCATCTTCCATTTTTAATACATTTTCAATACCCAATTTTTTAATTATAAACTTCTGTAAATTTGTCGGTATGGTTGCCGACATTATCATAATTTTGGTGTTAAAGTTCTCTTTTAAAAACTTCAAAAAAATAATTAATTTACACACAGCTTCTTTATCGTAAGCGTGAATTTCGTCAACTATAACTCTTGCATTGTATAATTCGGCAAAATTGATTTCATAATCGCCTATATAATAAGCATTTTTCAGCAACTGATAAATAGTGGCTACTTTCACCGGAAAATGAATTTTCCTTATCAAACTTTTTTGCTGGCAAACATTTTTATTTATTTTGTGCTTTTCTTCTTCCGATAACTCTTCAAAAGTTTTTTCTTCAATAAAGTCTTTGCATATCTTAAATGCAGTCTTACTGTGAACCGGCACGACCTTGTCTTTACCGAAAATATTTTGTAATCTCTCCACCATTTTGTTTATACTTGCTATATTGGGTAGCAGATAAAATATTCGGTCATTACCGCTGCCTTTCATATTATTTTTCGCCCAGGATAATGCCGCTTCAGTTTTACCTGAACCTGTCGGTCCAATTAGCAAAACATCACCCTTTATTTTTGAAGCCTTTTCCTGGGTAGAATATAATCTTATTCCTTTTTCAAATATCTTAAAATTGCTGTTTATTTTGATTATTTCTGTTTGTCCGGCAGACGCAAGATGATCGGCAGATTTCATCAGCCCTATCATAAAAATTAATTTGTGCTTTCTTTTCGAATCCTGCACCATATCATATATTCCGCAAAATCTTTGAAAAAACCGGCTCTCGCTGTAATTTTTTATAATATCCAAATCTAAAGTATTACCTGTCAGGCTGTTATAAGTTGTTTTGACATAATCCACATACTCTAAAAATATATCACGATATGCCCTTCTTGCAGGCAAAAGATCTATTTCAAGTAATTTAGCAAGCTCAACTATCCCTTCATTGATTTTTCCTTTTGTTACTTCAATAAACGATTTTTCGATATCTCCAATCCAGTTTTCTTTTAAATCTTTTAAAGATTTGTGGTGTGTTACTATAATTGTATAAATATCAATGATTTCATCATCGTCAAGTTTTTTACCGTTAATGTATATATCATCAATCAAGAAAAGTGAAGCAATTTCGTGCCTGAAGTCCCAGTGCGATTTATTTTGAACCGCAATTTGAAACCCGGGCATTATTTTCCCTAAATCGTGAAGCAGTCCCGCAATATATACTTTTTCAAAAAGAAGATCATCATCAAAGTAAATTCCCGCATTTTTAAAAAGAGTTTTCAGTTCCATCAGAACTTTAACAACCTTTTCCGTATGCTCAATAAGCGTTTCTCCGTCATCTTTTGCAAGAACATCATTTAAACAAGAATAATTAACAAGCGTTGATGAACTCTGGGAAATAAAGATAAACATCCTTGTTTTCTCCTTTTACCGTATAAATATTATCATTTTCAATGCTCACAGGTTGTTTAATAATAATAAACGGTTTTTGGTTTAAAATCTCTCTTGTGTCCAAATCTATTTTCACCGGCATAATAATCGGCACTCCCGAAACCCCTTCCGTACTAACGGGAACTGCCGTATTGTTTATGGTTCCCTTCCCGGTTTTTATAAGATCAACTTCCGTAATCTCTTCTACCGTGGCAAGATCGTGGCTTTGCCCCAGCAATATGGTGTAGCGGGGTTTTTTGAAATAGTCGGTAAAACTTAAATCGGTTAAATACAAATTTAATTCCACATCATATAAAAAGTTCTTAAACCATACAGATGATTCGCCTTTAGCATCTTTTCTCTTCGTTGCTTTATAGTAAGTTTCCGCATCCCATGCTTTTGCTTTATAAGTAAATTCATAGCCGATTTTAAAATCAACATCTTTTATAACTTTCCCTTTGGCTGCCGAAAGCAGTCCTATTAATGAAGAAAGAGGCGGCATTTCGTATGCCAGAATTCTTCCCGTCTTAAAAAATATATTTGTAAAGGTTGCTGTCCAACCGGTAATTTTGACTTTTACGGCTTTTTCAACCTTCATTTTTTCACTCCCTTTTTAATAATTCAGGATATGTACGGACATACCCGTACATATCCTGAAAAGCTGTTAATTACTATCAGCGTTGCGGTAAAAGGCATCTATTTCTTCTGCAAATTGGTCAATTACATTTTTTACAATGTCATTTACAACTTCTATTCCTTCCGCGCTCATTTCCTTAATAAATCTGTCAATTTCTGTTTGCAAACTGTCAAGATATCCTTCGTTTCTTCCGATATAAACTTTTGACTTTAAATCATCCTTATAGGCTAAAAGCATTTTTTTCAGTGCCTCAAAATTAACCTTAAATCCGCGGCCATATTCACCGGCTTCATGTATTACATTAGCCAGAATATTATTACCGCTCTCGACAATAACAAGAATAATGAACTGCGGTGCAATATTTTCAAAGTTATTTGTCAGTTTAGCACCGCCCTGAATATAGTTCAGAGATTTTAAATATTCGCTTACCCGTTTTGCCCTTTCTTCGGCAGTTAAAACAACCACCTTATTTTCTTTATCAATCTTATGGATAATTCCTTTATACTCTTCTTCTTTTTCATATTTTTCAATTAAATCATCGTTGATATTTTGGTAACCGCTTTTGTTGCGGGCTTCAAATCTGCCGACAGCGTCCAAATCAATATTAAATTTCCCTTTAAAATGGGTTTTGTAGACTTCGTACTGGTAAATCATATTATCGCCTTCGGTGCTGGCCGTGTTGAATGATTCTAAAATTTCAACACCGTTTACCGATATCAGGTGCGAAAACTTAAATGGTGCTATCCTTGATAAACCTTGGTCGGTTTCCATATAGCCTCTTAAGTCTTGATTAACATATTTTACAGGATCAACCTCATAATTAACTTTTTTGCCTTCTTTTATTTTTATAGAGTATCTTGCTTTAAATTTATCCATATGCGTTGCCTGATTAAAGTGATTGTAAGACTGTGCAGACACTAAAACATAGGTTTTGCGGTGTCCGTTTGCATCATATGTCACAATTTTCTTTGTTCTGGTAATAGTGGTTCCATCTCCCTTTTTGTCATTTTTCAGGTTATTTAAAGCTCCGGCGTCTACATTAAACATAAAGATTCCCTGCGCAAAATTCATAAAATATTCCTCCTTTATATTTAAGCATTTATTTAGAATACGCTGTCATCGGCAATTTCATATTCCAAATCATTATCAATTTCATCATCTAAATCATCAATATCAGAAACAAACTTTTCATTCGCCAGCAACTCATATATTCTTGCTATAACAATCAACTTTAACATCCGCCAATCGTATGACTCGTTCATAATTACATCAAAAAATTCCTTCGTGCTGTCAAAAGGCTTTTTTAATTCCGCAAGCATTTTTTCCGCTTCACCGGGTTCAAGGTTTTTTGTCAGTTTCCAGCCTTCTGTAACGGTTTTTCTGTAAATATCCACTACCTCTCTGGCAAATTCATAACGGCTGTTAGCGTTTTCCAGGTATTTAATCTTTTTGTAATTGGCATTTGATTTTTTGTAGAATTCCGCCAACCTTTCAGCCAACTTAAAACCATAGTCAATAATATTTTCTGGCATACCCAGTACCTCCTTGAAATAAAGTCTAATAAAATCTAACGAAAAGTTTTCAAAAAGCCATACTCCGAAAGTTTTAAGAGTTTTCTTGCCAAGCAGAAAATTTATATCGCTTAAAAATATCCGATATGCCGGAAAGTATCCGTATTCCAGCGTGTTAATTTTTGAAATGTCGTTTTTGAATTTTATGTCTCTTGCCACCTCTAATATAAAACCGATATTTCTGTCCGGCAGTTCTATAATCTTTAAATCATTTCCTACATCGCGGTTATCATTGTTAAAAATGTAGATATCAACACTCGTTCTGTGCCGGTTGCTCTGGCTGTTTTGAGAGCATTTTGATAATGCTTCATAAACAACCTTATACAATTCGTTTTCATTTTTAAACTTTATTAAATTATTGTTTTCAGTGTAGACAATATCCATAATGCTTTCATAAATTTCCGCATCATCAGTGTGAAAAGCAGTATAGCCTGTTGTCCTATTGTTTTTATCAATAGCGGTTTTAAATAATCCGAACGGCATTACTGTTAAGAAAAATGTACATCTTGTACACCCGAGAAACTCTTTTTTATGGAAAAACTTCGCATTCCAGTTTGTACCGCTGACGAAATACGGCATAAATGTTCGATCCAGCGGATATACTCCCTCATGTTGCCCGCATAAACTACATTTGGTGCCATTGCTTCCTTCACTTGCATTTCCGTCAAGCAATTTGGCATACTCTTCGCTTAAATCAATTGTCGAGTCTCCGTTTTTGATTTTGAATAAGTTTTCCGCAGACTTATAACGAATCGGGTTTCTCGTAATAATAAACAGCAATTCTTTTTGCAAAGCTTTCCAATCATCAGGATTGTTTATATAATGGGTTCTTATTTGATTGGCAAATTTTTTTACATCATTTCCTGTAATAGTTGCAATTGTTCCACCGTTTTGCGCTTTAAGCCATGATTTAAAATAAGCTATACCGACATCTACCAAATAAACACCACTGTAATCAATAGACACTTACACCCTCCCTCCTTTTATTTTCAATTTTTTACTAATAAAGCCAAAGCCCATCATATTTTTTTCTCCGATTCCCGAGTAATAGATCATTTCCATAACTTCAATCGGGGCTTTAATTGTAAATGGAGCCAATTCTCCGTAAATTCGCTGGTCACAGTAGGTAATAAGTTTTGAATGTTTTGCGGCAGTAGCCATATAACTTTCATCAAAACTAAAATCAAAATCAGTTAAATCAATTTCATTCCCATAAAAAGCACTGTACTTTTCCTTTAAATTTCGTTTTAATGCTTCTTTGAATTTCTCCCGATCATCAAGATAGCGCAGGTATTTTGCCTTTCCGGTTGAATGATCCTTAACACTTAAAACTAACGGGGTATCAAGATAAAACATTTCTTCGGTTTTAAATCGCGGTTCCGGTAAAATTTTTACTTCTTCAAAACTAAATTCCGCTTCACCGATTTTTATTTTTCCACTTTTATACAAACCAAGAATAAAATTATCCAAAAATCCTTCAACAAGTGATCTTACTTCAATTGTTACAAACTTACCAACTGAAATAATGCCGTTTTCTTTTAAGGTAAAATCAGAAAAATACGGGCGGGAAAAACATACTCCTTTAAAACTTTTTTTGCCTTTTTTAAAACCAACTTCATGAAGTTCCCGCGAAAACTCCGGCGAATTGCTTGCAAGAGTTTCGTAAATGAATTTTGTTAATGAATAATTAATTTCATCCAGAAGAATATTTTGTTCTTTTTTTGCGGTTCCCGTTATCTTTAAACTTTTTTTGTCGCCAATCTGCATTTTTCTTACCTCCCAGCTTTGGTTCTACCTACTTTTCCCTGCAAACAAAAACAAAAATTTTTATAACTCAAATAATTTGAGACTACCTATTACAAACTAAAACTAAAATAGGTTACTATTATAGTAACCTGAATTTACCACATTGTCAATATAAATTATTGAAAATTTGTAATTTTTACCCCACTAATTTATAACCTACTATGGTCCTACCTAAAACAAATGTTGAACAACCATTTAAAATCAAGTCGAGTTCCAATTAAACTGCAGGCTTTTTTTAGGCCGTTAACCGAATTAACTGACATCCTTGGTAAAATTTAAGCCCCCGCTAACACCAGCGGAGGCTTTTATTGTTTTTAGTTAACTACTTTTACGACAAGGTGATTGATTCTCCCACATGCTTCATACAAATCTACCATCATTACGTTATAAAAAAACATTTTGATTTTTATATGGAAGGTAATATCTTTAAATTTATCTCCGTTATCTTCCTTGTAACCCAAAAACATGTTTACAATTTCTTTTACCGCCAGGTCGCGGAATTCATCAAAGCTCTTGTAATTTGCCGTCTCGGGGATGTACTCTTCCACAAACTCGCCTTCTACACTATTTTCTTTAGGATCATAGCTGTACTCTCCGTAAGCATCGAAACTAAAGTCTTAAAATTCCCCAAAGCTGCTTATTACTCTCTTTGTCCGAAATCCTACTACTTCCCAGCTACCCCGTTCCCGTTTCTCCATTACTCGCTTATCTATCTCCTCCAATGCCCAACTTAACATCCGGTTACATATCTCCTGACTTAGTTCATGAATTCCTTTCTCGATTTCATAAAAATCTTTGCTCTTCGTAATTATTTTTTCCATTTCGCTCACAAAAAGAAGGATTGCTCCTACTATTTGGCGAATATTTATTAAATAAATATCTTTCATAAGAGACCTCACTCTCCTTCAACTTTTTCTTCTTTTCTTCCTCTGGTGAGGTCTTTTTTTCTTCTTCTTCCTCCTTTTTTCCTCCTCCCACCTACTTAAATTTTACACGGCCGGAATTTTTATCCTGGCAAATAAACGGAGAAAAAATTTGAAGAAGGAGAAAAAGGAAAAGTCTTCGAGCAAGATTTACGGAGCTGATGCCCCCTTACCGAAGACTTTCCCATAACAACGCACATTGACGTATTTCCGCCAAATACTTTATAAGCACTTCCTCAAAATTCGCTGCAGTTCCACAGTAAGAATCAAAGAATAATTTCCTAAACAATAAAATAGTCGTCGAAATAAATAGTCCTTTTTCGCCGTTTATACTTTGGACCCACTAACATCCCAAATAAAAAACCTCCGATATGGGCCCACCACGCTATCCCAAAGCCAAAAACTGGGCCAAATAAAGTTAAGATGCCATTGGATAGCTGCGAGATATACCATAAGCCAATATAAATGAAAGCCGGAACGTCAATAAAAATTGGGATAAAAATTAAAAAAAACAAAGTCACAATTTTAGCAAAGGGAAAAAGGACAAAGTAAGCCCCCATCACTCCGGCAATTGCTCCCGAAGCCCCAACTGCAACAATGTCCGAAGTAAAATTAAATACGTAATGCGCTGTCATTGCTACAATCCCGCTTAAAAAATAAAACAATAAAAATTTTAAGTGCCCCATGCGTTCTTCCACATTATCCCCAAAAAGCCAGAGAGCCCACATATTGCTAATAAGATGCATAAAGCTTCCATGTAAAAACATACTGGTAAAAATGGTTACTCCACTCCAGACTACCTCTGATAATAAACCTTGTCTTAATCCTTCGGTCAGGCGCAGGGGAGTAAAACCAAAGGTATGCAAAAAAAGCTCGCTCGTCTCCCGGGGAAGTGAAATTTGAAAAATAAATACAAGCACATTGGCCAGGATTATTAAAATTGTCATCACCGGAAATTTTCGGCTCGGGTTTACATCTCTTAAAGGTATCATCTTTATTCTCCTTTTCTCTTTACAGAGTTAATTTAGATTGGAGGCTTTAAAGTCGGGGGTAGAGATAATAGAATTTACTTCTTTTTCATCAAAGATAGTCATAAAAATACTTTTTTT
>NZ_KE386561.1:20873-112754 GCF_000427565.1 Carboxydothermus ferrireducens DSM 11255 | reverse complement strand
TGGAAGATTTGGCGGACGTTTTAGGGGCAGCGGTAGGGGCCTCCCGGGCAGCGGTAGATGCCGGCTGGCGGGAGCACCGGTACCAGGTAGGCCAGACCGGTAAGACCGTATCCCCCAGTTTGTATATCGCNGTAGGTATTTCCGGGGCAATTCAGCACTTAGCCGGNATGGGCAGCTCCAAGGTAATAGTAGCCATCAACAAAGACCCGGAAGCTAACATCTTTAAAGTTGCCGATTACGGTATTGTTGGCGATTTGTTTGAAATAGTTCCGCTTTTAACCGAAGAGTTTAAAAAGCTTTTAAAATCGTAAAAAAAATAACTAGAGAATGGGAAGAGGAGAGTAGTTTTATTTTGTTTCTGGGGTGTAGCTTATAACTACACCTCCTTTTTTCAATAAATGTTGGTATAATTTTTGCTTATTGCAAATTAAAGCTTTAAAGATTTTTTAAAGGAGGATTCCAATGGAAGAAGTAGTAATTGTAAGTGCCGTTAGAACTCCCATTGGCAGTTTTTTGGGCAGCCTTGCCCAAACGCCAGCGGTGGATTTAGGGGCGCTTGTTATTAAAGAAAGTCTAAACCGCATTAACCTTGCGCCCCGGTTTGTTGATGAGGTTATCATGGGGAACGTTTTACAGGCAGGATTAGGCCAGAACCCAGCCCGGCAGGCAGCTATAAAAGCAGGAATACCCCAGGAAGTACCTGCTTTTACAGTAAACAAAGTTTGCGGTTCAGGATTAAAATCCGTCGGACTAGCTTACCAGGCAATAGCAACGGGTGATGCCGATATCGTTGTCGCCGGGGGAATGGAAAACATGTCTTTAGCACCTTACGTCTTGCCCAAAGCCAGGACAGGTTACCGCATGGGGCATGATACCCTGATAGATTCCATGATTAAAGATGGCTTATGGTGTGCTTTTACCGATGTGCATATGGGAATTACCGCGGAAAATATAGCCGAAAAATACAATATAACCCGCGAAGAACAGGACAAATTTGCCCTGCAAAGTCAGGAAAGAGCTATAAAAGCAATTGACGAAGGAAAGTTTAAAGAAGAAATCGTTCCCGTAATCATCCCCCAGAAAAAAGGAGAACCCCTGGTATTTTCCACCGATGAATTTCCCAAACGCGGTACATCCCTGGAAAAACTTGCCGCTCTAAAACCGGCCTTCAAAAAAGATGGTACCGTAACTGCCGGAAATGCCTCGGGAATTAATGATGGAGCTGCTGCGGTTGTAGTTATGTCAGCAAAAAAAGCTCAAGAATTAAATATTAAACCCTTGGCTGTTATCCGCGGTTATGCAGCTGCGGGAGTAGATCCTGCCTATATGGGTTTGGGCCCAATACCTGCCACCCGCAAAGCCCTTAAAAAAGCCAATTTAACCGTTTCTGACTTGGGGCTTATTGAAGCAAACGAAGCTTTTGCCGCCCAGGCTTTAGCGGTAATTAAAGAGCTCGAATTAAATCCGGAAATAACTAATGTCAACGGTGGTGCCATAGCGTTAGGTCACCCCATAGGAGCCTCTGGAGCTCGAATATTGGTAACCTTACTACATGAGATGCAAAAACGTAATACAAAATACGGTTTAGCAACCTTATGTATTGGTGGCGGCCAAGGATTTGCTTTAGTAGTTGAAAAAGTTTAAAAGCCGGAAATTCCGGCTTTTTTTCTTTGGTTTAAAGTGGTAAAATTTTGGGTAAAGAAAAAGGAGGGTATAACTATTTTTTTAGTTAGCGCTTGTTTAGTTGGATTAAATACAAAATACGATGGTACTAACAATTTAAATCCCCGGGTACTGGAGTTTTTAAAAGATAAATTATTTATTCCCATTTGTCCCGAACAATTAGGTGGTTTGCCAACACCCCGCTTACCGGCAGAAATTATTTCGTATCCCCAACTTAAAGTAATCAATATCAAGGGTGAAGATGTAACAAGTAACTTTTTCCGGGGAGCTCAGGAAACCTTAAAAATTGCTCAATTTTATGAAAATAAATTATCCGGTATCATCCTTAAAGAAAAAAGCCCTTCCTGCGGCGTAAATTACATTTATGATGGAAGTTTTCAAAAACGGTTAATTCCAGGAATGGGTGTTACCGCTCGGCTTCTTTTTGAGCATGGTTTTAAACTTTTTACCGAAAAAAGTATAGGGAGGGAGGCGGATGGAAATCTATCGTGGCAATATTTTTCGCCCTCCGAGTGAAGCAAATAGCGTTATTTTACAAGTAACGGTGGGATGCAGCTATAATAAGTGTACTTTTTGCGGGATGTATAAAGACAAGGTTTTTCAAATCAGGCCTTTAAAAGAAGTTAAAGAAATTATCAACTTTTTTAAGCTAAATTATCCCTTTGCCGAAAAAGTTTTTTTAGCCGATGGCGATGCTTTAAGCGCCCCAACCGAATACCTAATCGAAGTATTAAAGATGTTAAAAAACAGCTTTCCCCGGTTAAAAAAAATAAGCAGTTACGCAGGACCTAAATCGCTTTTAACTAAAAGTGCCGAAGAACTGCGTGCACTTCGAGAAAACGGAATATCCCTTTTGTACATCGGCCTGGAAAGTGGTTCAGATATCGTTTTAAAAAAGGTCCAAAAAGGATTTACTGCCGCTGAGATAATCCATGCGTGTCAAAAAGCAAAAGAGGCAAATTTTGAACTTTCCATAACCGTAATATCCGGATTGGGTGGCAAAGAGCTCTGGCAGGAACATGCCCTATCTTCGGCGGAAGTGGTTTCCAAAATAAGTCCCCATTTTTTAGCTACCCTCACATTAATGTTAGTCCCCGGTACAAAACTATACAAGGATGCAGAAGAAAACCGCTTTCAGCTCCTTTCGAGCAAAGAAATTTTACAGGAATTAAAATTGTTTTTACAAAATTTAAACTTATCCAATACGGTATTTCGCAGTAATCATGCTTCAAACTACTTACCATTAAAAGGAGTACTTAATCAAGACCGCGCTAAACTTATTAAAATTATTGATGAAGCTCTCGAAGAAAAAGGAATTTGGCCATTGCGCCCCGAATATCTTAGAAGGCTATAAAAGGGAGAGTTGCAATGATAAAAGCAGTATTTTTTGACTTAGATGGTACTTTGTTGGACACTTTTGATTTGATATATGAATCGTTTAAACATGTTTATAAAAATTTTCTAAATAAAGATATCACCAGGGAAGAGATTTATCCCTATTTCGGCAAACCACTAATTTATTCCTTTGAAAATTTAGATCCGGAAACAATCGACCAAGTGATAGCTGCTTACCGTGAATTTAATTTACAGCATCACGATCAAATGGTAAAACCTTTTCCGGGAGCAAAAGAAACTTTGGAAAAATTAAAGCAAAGGGGTAAAATACTTGCCGTCATTACATCAAAAGTAAAAAGTACTGCTATAAGAGGCCTTAAGTTATTTAACCTGGATCGATATTTCGATCTCGTAGTTGCTTTGGAGGATACCGAAAAACATAAACCCGACCCTGCTCCGGTGTTATACGCTCTAAAATTTTTTCAAGTAAAGCCAGAACAATGTCTAATGGTTGGCGATAGTCCTCATGATATGGTAAGTGCCCAAAGAGCTGGAGTTAAAACTGCTGCGGTAAAATGGAGCGTTTTACCTTGGGAGGATTTGGTAAAAACAAAGCCGAATTACATTTTAAATTCTTTTGACGACTTGTTAAAAATAACCGGGGTGGAGTAAACTGTGGCGATAAATCCCATAAATCATTTAAGTCTATTACACATTCTTGATTCAATTCATAACGCTATTGTAGCCATCGACGAAGAAGGAAAGGTTATTATTTTTAATAAGGCCAGTGAAAGAGTTTTTAACTATCCAGCAAAAAAAGCTTTGGGAAAAAATATAAATGAAGTCTTGCCGTTTAGCGGGCTTAATAAGGTACTGAAAACTGGCGAATCACACATTGGTCGCAAATTTAAAATTGGGGATAACTTGTATGTAGTTAACCGAACCCCACTTTATTACAAGGGTAAGATTATTGGTGCTATTGGGGTTGCCCAGGAAATTAATGAACTAAAAAACATTGCCGATGAATTGGAAAATGTTTTGGCTTTAAAACAAACTTTAGAAACCATCCTCGAAGCAGGCCAGGAAGGATACATGGTTTTGGATTTAGATAAAACGGTCACCCACGCCAATAAAGCAATTGCTGACCTCTTTGGTCTAAAGTTAAGCGATATCGTCAACAAACCAATTAACTCCTTAACCGCAAATCCTTTCTTTTGTGAATTACCAGAATCCGCCGACGATATAAAAACAGAAGTGGTAGAAATTAACGGCAGGCAAGTGGTAGCTTTTAAATACCCGATAGTAAAAGATTACAAACTTTATGGAGGAGTAATCAAAGTTATTTTTCAAGAAGTCAGTGACTTATTAGCATTGGCTGAAAAGGTTAATCAATTAAATTCCGAATTATCGTACTATAAAAACGAACTAACTAAATATACGTCAAAACAATTTACCGAAAATAAAATAATTGGCAATCATCCCTCTATTGTACGCTTAAAAGAAATAATTAAAAAGATAGCTCCTTATAACACCACCGTTTTAATCCGGGGGGAAAGTGGAACCGGAAAAGAATTAGTTGCCCATGCCTTACACGTGGAGAGCGGAAGACCGGGTAGCTTTATCAAGGTTAACTGCGCCGCAATTCCGGAAAATCTCTTCGAAGCAGAGCTTTTTGGTTATGTCGAAGGAGCGTTCACCGGAGCTAAAAAAGGGGGACAAATTGGTAAATTTGAATTAGCAAATAATGGTACAATATTTTTGGATGAAATAGGGGATATGCCCTTAGCTATGCAGGCTAAACTTTTAAGGGTACTGCAGGAAAAAGAAGTTGAACGGCTGGGAGACCGAAAGACAAGAAAAATTAACGTTAGGGTAATTGCCGCAACCAATCAAAACTTAGAAGAACTTATTAAAAAGAAGAAATTTCGGGAAGATCTTTACTACCGTCTTAATGTAATTTCGTTATATGTACCAGCTCTAAGGGAAAGGATTGAAGATTTACCTTTATTAATCAAATATTTCATAGAAAAATTTAATAAAGAATACGGGACAAATGTTACGGGTATTTCTCCGGAAGTTATGGATATATTTATGAATTATTCCTGGCCGGGAAATATCCGAGAACTTGAAAATGTCCTGGAAAGGTGTTTTAATTTAGTTGAGGGCAAAGTCATCGAAAAAAAATATCTACCACCGTATATTCTGGGAGAAGAACTAAAAAATAAAGAATTTCCGTTAGGACAAAGTCTTACAAATTTACTTGAGGCATATGAAAAAGAATTAATTAAGGCAGCTCTTTTAAAAGCTAAAGGCAATAAAAGTAAAGCGGCCAATCTTTTAGGAATATCGCGCCAATGGCTTCACAAAAGACTAAAATATTTTAACCTTTTACCTTAAAAAATTTTTGGAAAGGACGTAAAAGACAATGTTCAGCGAAACTGAAAAAGAAACAACAAAAAGTTTTTCCTGGAAAAATGAACTAAAAGAATTCATTTCAGCAGCAATCTGGGCAGTAATTTTAGCGTTTATCATTAAAACTTTTATCTTTCAACTGACTTACGTTCCAACCGGTTCAATGATACCCACAATTTTACCAAACGACCGGGTCGTAGTTTTGAAATTCTGGTATAAAATTAAGCCTATAGAGCGGGGACAAATAGTGGTTTTTGATCCTCCGAATTCAGCGAATTCACCGCCCTTTATAAAAAGAGTAATTGGGCTTCCGGGGGAAACATTGGAAATTAAAAATAATACCGTTTACATCAACGGTAAACCGTTAAAGGAAAATTATTTACCTGCAAAAATGGAAATGGAACCCTTTGGACCTTTTAAAATTCCCAAAGATGCAATTTTTGTTATGGGTGATAATCGCCAACACAGTGCTGATAGCAGGTATTTTGGTGCGGTACCGATAAAAAACATAAAAGGTCGGGCAGTTTTAACCTACTGGCCGCTTAACCGGGTAAAGGTCTTAAGATAACCAGAAAATCTGGTTATCTTTTTTAAAGCTTTTTAGTTTACATAATACTTATTATGGGAAGTTATTTTTTAAACAAAAAAGTGGACTACAAAGCTAGTCCACCATTAAAGATATTTTTTAAGCTCATCCTCAATCTCTTTAAAATCCAGGTTATTTAGACCGTCCTTATCACTATCATTTATTTTTTGCATAAGAACATTACCGCTTCTTTGTTTTTTACGAATAAAGTAATTTACAAATAAACCACCGGCTATTAACCCGAGACCGGGCATTATCCAGGCTAAAAAGTTAAATCCTTTAGCAGTTGGCGCCGCCAGCCGTTCCTGGCCATCTCTTTTAACGTAGTAACTTAAAATTTCCGCCTCCGTCTTTCCTTCATTTAGCATTTTCTTAACTTCGTTCCTAATAGATTCAGCTTGTTGACACTCGCATTCATAGATTTTTTGTTTACCACAACCACATAAACAGACCATTTTACTGGTAATTTCTTTAAAAAGGTTTACATCATACGCAAAGGCTGTAGTATTTAACATAATCATCAAGCTTAACATAAGTATCATGATGAAAAAATTTTTTCTTAAAAACATTTTTTCACCTCCTTGAATGATTATACCACATTTTGTAGTAGGTTTGACAAAAAAGAAAAGCAACAACCACCGTTGCTTCATTTTTTCTCTGGTGCCATATGAAACTCTCGAAAAAAAGGCGTATAATCCACCTTCATGTGATAATTAGGAGTTGGCCAGCCAAATTGCTGGCGCTGAGCCAAGCGAAAAGCCGCTCCGTGTTTTTTCATTTCAAACCCTACACCACTGCAAAGTTTTTCCGGCTCAAGAACTTCCAGATATAACACCTTTTCTTCTACAGCACTCTTTATTAACTCCTCACCCGTTAAAGACCTTACTAACAGGGCTGAAGTGCCGCTGAAGCTATCTCCAATCGTCGGAGTAGCCCAGTAATCACCTACAGCAATGTCGGCAAGTTCACTACTCCAGTCGATACACATTTCACACCGGTCCCTTTTGTAATTGGGCATTAACATATGATAAACATACCGGTGACGGTCAATAGTAATGGTTTCACCACTATGAAGCTTTACCACAAAATGTCCCGGCCATTCTCCTCCCCGGTACTCCAAATTAGCTATTTCTTCCATGTCATCTACACCGCACCACTCCACCAAAATATGCCGCGTACCCTCGAAATAAAACTGAGAAGCACAAAATAAACCTATAGTTAATTTAATTTTCCCCGCAATATCCCTCGGTATATCATAATACTGCATCTTACGCACCGCATGAATATGACAGGGAAGCCCAACAATTCCTACGCGCTGACATCCCGCCTTTACAGCTTCCCGGAAGAGCATATTAACAGGAACTACGGCGTATTTTGATTGGGCTGCATCTATAATTTCTTTTTTGCTTTTTGCTAACTTGGCCTCGGTAAGCCAAGGTTTTTCTTTATTAAATCCAGCCACAATGGCACAGTCAATTATTCCCTTTTCTAAAGCATGCACCAAGAGCGCCGTTACCACTCCTCCACTTGCACCCTTTATTCGGATAATTTCTTCCCCAGCATACCCAACATAGCTTCCGCGATAGAATCCCAGGTCTGTCAAAGTAGGGTTACGATTACTACCAAAAAAATGTTTTTCTAATTCCAAAAGCGGCACATCGCTTCCCGGGCAAATGCGAAAGCAAATCCCGCACTCTGAACATTTGTCTCTGCAAACCGGCATAGGTTCGCCGTACACCCGAGTCATTTCAAGCGCCCCATTAGGGCATACTCCAACACAGCTGCCACAACCCGTACATAAGCCTCGCCGAATTACTAAATTTTCTAATTGGGGAAATCCCGTTTTCATTACTTTTATTTTCCCCCACTTTCTCTAAGAATTGCTATAATATTACCCCATTTTGAAAACTATTCAGTTAAGATTTCCTATTTTTAAAATTTCGCTTTGTAAATTTTTTGGAAATAAAGGGATTATTTCATACGCAAGAGGCTTTAATACCGCTTGCCACGCTTCCTTTTCTTCCGGAGTTAAATCATGAATCTTAATATTTTGATCATTTCGAATACGGGCTAAATCTGCAGCATTTTGCTCTAATGCTATTTTTCTTTGCCAAGCAGTAACTTCCTTTAAGGTGTCTAAAAGGATTTTTCTTGTTTCTTGGTCTAAGCTGTTAAAATAATCCCTGTTCATTAAAACCGCATAACCCAGATAACCATGATTGGATATAGTCACATAGCTTTGCAACTGGTAAAACTTTTTGGAGTAGAGATTTGAAGGAGTGTTTTCGCCTCCGTTTACTTTTTTATTTTCTAATGCTTCAAATACTTCATTAAAAGAAAGTGGTACCGGAATTGCCCCTAATTTTAAAAACTGCTTTTTTAAAATAGGACTGTCCATAATCCGAATTTTTAACCCCTGAAAGTCTTTCAAATTTTCTAAAGGCCGGTCAGCGGTGAGAATTTTAAATCCATTATCCCAGTAGGCCAATACTTCTATCCCTTTTTCACGCATGCTCTTTCTTAAAAGCTCCCCAACAGGACCATCTGCCAATTGATGCACCTGCTCTAAATCGTTAAAGAAAAACGGAAGATCAAAAACCCCCCAGCGACTATCCAGGCTGGTTAATTTTGAGGTAGCAGGAGCAATAATCTGGACATACCCTTTTTTTAATGCTTCTAATTCCTCGCCATCTTTATAAAGAGTGCCGTTAGGATAAATTTTTATTTCTACCCGTCCCCCGCTTCGTTGATAAACCAGATCAGCCCACAAGCGGGCAGCCCGTCCTTTGGGCGAAGCATCACTTACAACGTGAGAAAAGGTCAAGACAATTTTTTCTTTTGGACTCGTTTGTTCAAAATCTACGGCTTTTGGTGCACACCCCTGCAAACCCAATAAAAGCAAACTTAAAACTACTAATAAACCCCGCACCATCTCTCCCCCAAGGTCTTTTTTTAAAATTATACTCTTTTTTAAATCAATCATTTTAAAGATTTAAAAGATTAAATGCCGGGAAATCCCGGCATTTAATCTTTCATTAAGACCCTTGGGATGTACAGGGATATGTCCGGCCAAACCATTAGAAGAATCATAACTAAAATCATAATTACAATAAACGGTATTACCCCTTTTACTACCTCTTCCAATTTTTCTTTTGCCATATTGCTCACCACAAAAAGGTTTAAGCCCACCGGTGGTGTAATCATTGCCAGCTCCATGTTTACCGTCATTACTATAGCAAACTGGATTAAGTCTATCCCGAGATGTTTTATCATCGGCAACAAAATCGGTAGCGTAATTAAAGTAATGGAAACTGCTTCTAAAAAGGTTCCCATGATAAAAAACATTAAGTTTGTTGCCAAAAAGAAAGTAAACTTGGTTAAATGAGCGTTTTTAATCCATTCTCCAACAATATTGGGAATTTGGTTGGTAACGATAAACAAGCCAAAAACCATTGCAGCGGCTATAACCAAGTAGATCATAGATACGGTATTAATAGTATCTACCAAGATTCCTCTAATATCTTGGAGTTTTAACTCGCGGTAGATAAAAACCGAAACAAATAAAGCATAAAAAAGCGAAAGCACTGCTGCTTCGGTCGGGGTAACAATGCCGGAGTAAATACTTCCCAGTATAAATACCGGTAAAAACATTCCGGGCAAGGCTTTAACCGTTGCTTTTATCCTTGTTGCCCAGTCCGCTTTTTCCGCTCCTTTAAAGTTTCCCCTTTTAGCATAAATTATTGCACTTAATACCAGAACCCCCGCCAGGAAAAGCCCCGGCAAAAGGCCGCCCATAAAAAGCTTACCGATACTCTCTTCCGCGGTAATTCCATAAATTACGAGGGTTACGCTGGGCGGAATTAATATTCCCAAAGTACCCGCTGCAGCAATAAGTCCCATACTGTATCGTTTGGGATAGCCACTTTCCAAAAGTGCCGGCAGCATTATTGAGCCAATTGCTGCTGCTGTAGCCGGACTTGATCCCGAAATTGCCGCAAAAAAAGCACAGGCCAAGATTGTAACCACCGACATCCCGCCAGGCAAATGACCAATCCAGGCTTTTAAAGCTTCAATTAAATATCTGGCAATCCCACCCCGGGACATAATAACCCCGGCAGCCACAAATGCCGGTATTGCGATTAGAGGCGGGGAAAGAAGGGAAGCAAACATACGCTGCACAATAAAATATAAAGTAAACTTTCCGCTTAAATATAAAATAATGACTGCAGCCGTACCCAGGCTTATAGCAATCGGTACGTTTAAAAGAAAAAGCAAGATAAAAATCGCAAATAACAATAACGTTAGAGTTCCTACATCCATTTTACAGCCCCACCTCCTTTGATTGGATCAATTTCTGCCAGGTATCTTTTTTTAGCAGTAGAAATACTTTTTCAACAAATCTTACCACCATCATAAAGCCTGATATTGGCAAAACCAGGGATACAATCCAAAGCGGGGTTTGACTGTCTGCCGAACCCTGGCCTAAAACTTTGTAGGTAACTACTAATTTTATACCGTAAATTAACATTAGAATTGCAAAAAATGCCCCAACTAAATTGGCAAAAATGCTTACAATTCGCTTTCCTTTTGGCGAAAGCCGGTCATACAGCATATTCACCTTAATATGGTGGTCATCCCGTAAGGCAGTAGCAAAGCCGATCATGGCGCCCCACACTATTAAATACACCGAATATTCGTCTAAAAGGGCTATTGGTTTACCAAAAACGTAACGCAGAATAACATTTACAAAAATAAGTGTAAGACCCAGGTATAAAAGTCCGCCGCTTAAATAATCCTCTAAGCCTTCGTAGATTTTTATCCATACCGATTTTTTCCGCAAAACAATTCCCTCCTTTGTTAGTAAAAAGGGCACATCCGTTGATGTGCCCTACTCGGCATTTCTCGCAGCATCCATTATATCTTTACCAATAATTGGTTCGTATTTTTTATAAAGCGGTTCAAAAACTTTAATGAAAGCCTCCCGGTCCTGTGGAGTTAAATAATAAAACTCAAGCTTGCCGCTCTTTTTAAGGTTTTCCATGCTTTTCTGGTTTAACTCCGTTGAAAGCTTAATTTCATATTCAGTAGCTTCGGCCAGAGCTTCCTCCAAAGCTTTTTTAATATCCTCAGGCAGGCTATCCCAGAAGGTCTTATTGGTTAAAACCACATAATCCAGCCGTCCGTGACCCGAAACCGTGAGATATTTTTGCACTTCAGCATACTTTTGGGTATCGATGTTATTAAAAGTATTTTCCTGTCCGTCTACCGTTTTGTTTTGCAGGGCAGTATAAACTTCTCCAAAAGGTATAGTCTGGGAGCCGGCGCCTAAAAGTTTAAATTGCTCTTCCAAAACACCTCCGGATTGAGTTCTAAATTTAAGCCCTTTAAAATCTTCCGGTCTTCTCAATGGACGTTTAGAATTGGTAAAATGCTTTGCCCCGTTTGGCCACCAGGCTAGACCAATGATACCTTTATCCTCCAGGCTTTTTAAAAGCTTTTGACCTGCGGGGCCCTGATAAAACTTAAGTGCTGCTTCTTCGCTCTTAAACAAAAAGGGAATATCAACAATTTGAAACTGAGGATTTAAACCTACCAGTTTGGTTACCGAAGGTGCAATAAATTGAACGTTATTTGCGATTAACGCTTCTAACTCCTCCTTATCCCCGAAAAGCTGGCTCGATGGATATACTTCCACCTTTACTTTTCCACCGGTTTTTTGCTCCGCAAGCTCTTTAAATTTTAATGCCGCCTGCCCCTTGGGAGTAGTTTCCGCCACTACGTGGGAAAACTTGATAACAATAGGTTCGGTTTTCTTTTCCCCTTCCTGTTTGCTTCCGCACGCAACTAACGCAAATACCAAAAACAGGACTAATACGGCAATAAAAATATTTCTGCTAAACTTTAACAACAAAGCCACCCCCTTAAAATGATTTTATATTTTTAATATAAGAATTTTTCTAAATATTTAAAATATTTTACTCATAAAGTTAATTTTGTTCTTTTTGTTCAACGAAGATAATAATAATTTACCGGTCTGCCAATACTACCATACCGTATTTCTTTTCCGGCAACACCTTCCCTTTCTAAGTATTCCAAGTATCTTCGGGCTGTGACCCGCGATATTCCTGCTTTTTTGGCCACTTCTGCTGCTGCCAGCGGTTCCCTTGTTTCTTCCAAAAGAGACAAAATCTTTTTTAAAGTAATATCATTAAGCCCCTTCGGAAGCTCACCCCCAGCACTTGATCTGGCAAAAAGCCGGTCAATATCTTCCTGTTGAACACTTCTCTTCCGGCCTATTTTTAAATATTTATTTTTATAGGTTAAAAGTGCTTTTACAAGCCGCTCTTTTTTGAAAGGCTTGATAATATAATCTACCACACCGTACCGCAATAATTCAGCTACTATTTCTCCTTGCTGAGCTGCAGTTATAGCAAGCACATCCACCGAAATATTTTGCCGGCGAATTTCCTTTAACAAAGTTAAACCGTCAATATCGGGAAGGTAAATATCCAGGATGAGAAGTTCTGGAGAGTGGTTTTTAAAAAGTTTAAAAGTTCACTACCGCTTTTAAGAGCTGCAATTATTTCAAAACCTTCTACTTCCTTTATAAAATTCTTATTTATCTCCAGGACCATGGGGTCATCTTCAACGATAACCGTTTTAATCATTTTTCTCACCTCCTACTTTGATTAAAAAAACGGTTCCTTTGGAAGTTGATCTAATTCTAATTTTGCCACAAACATCCTCTAAATGCCTTTTTACAATGTAAAGTCCATAACCACGATTTTCCCCTTTTGTAGAATACTCTGGCTCAAAGATCTTATTTTTTTCAACTCTTATTCCCGGCCCTGTATCAAGTACAAGAAGAAAAAATCTTCTTTTATTCGCCTGGATTTTGAGATAAACCTTTTTTATTTTTCCTGATACCGCCGCTTCCAGGGCATTTTCCAGAATGTTGCCGGTAATCTCAATGACTTTGGTACTGTCAAGTTCGGCCGGATATCCTTCAACAAAACTTCGCCGATTAACCAAAAATTCTACCTTTAATTCCGATGCCCTGGCGGCTTTCCCCAAAATAAGCCCGGCCAAAGCCGGGTCCTTAATTTTTTTTGTTAAAAATGTTGTAAGCGCCTGTTGCGTGTCCGTCAAACGAAAAATTAGGTCCAACGCTTCGTCCACCCTACCCAGTTGAATAAGACCGGCAATAGAATGAAGACGGTTTAAATTTTCATGGTTTTGAACTCTTAGAGCTTCGACAAACTTTTTTACTCCGGTCAATTCTTCCGCTAATTTTTGGACCTCACTTTTTTCCCGAAAGACTGCAACCGCACCTATAACCTTACCCTTAACCTTTAAGGGCAACCGGCTGGAAATTAACTGCTTGCCGCCTACAAAAATTTCACGATTATACACCGGTTGCCCCGTTGCCATCACTTCAGGAAGCCTGCTTTCAGGGGCAACTTCTCCGATATTTTTACCCACTACCTCTTCTTGACGGAGATTTAAAATAACTTGAGCCGCCGGATTTACCAGGGTAATATTCCCCATCCGATCGATAGCCACTATTCCTTCGTTAATGGTATTTAAGAGAGCATCCCGCTGTTCCACAAGACTGGCAATTTCTTCCGGTTCTAACCCCAGAATTTCCTTTTTTATTTTTACCGCTAAAAAACCAGCCCCTATTGCTCCAATAAATAAACCCATGAGAGTTGCTAAGTATATTCCTTCCCGGACACTTTTTAAAAGCTCCCACCAGGTAGGAAGCAGTATTCCCACCACCACAACACCAATTTGCTCTGTAAAAGATTCATTTTTGACAGGAACAAAAGCCCTAACCGCTATCCCCCTTATTCCTTTTGCCTCAGAAATATATTCGTTATCGGCAAAAGCCGGCCCTTCATCTCCTCCGGAAAATTTTGAGCCTACCCTTTCCGGAAGAGGACTGGAATAGCGTATACGATTCATATCCAGAACAACTATATAATCAACATTGGTCGCCCGGCGTATTCTTTCAGCTACCGGTTCAATCTCCTTAAAACCTTCCGGCCTGCCCAGGTATTTTTTAACTGTAGGGTTTTCCGCTACCGTCCTACCAATTGCCAGGGCCCGCTTGCCGAGTTCCTTTTTTAATTCCACCGCTGCTTTATAGGTAAGAAAGAATCCTGAAAAAAAAACCGAAAAAGCTGCAACCGTAAAAGCTAATAAGGTTATTTTTGTTGCAAGTTTAAATCTCCTCATTATTCTTCCCTCAATATTTTTAATCTATAGTTTAAAATTCTTTAGAAAATTTAAAATTCCTTGTGACTATAAGATTCACTTAGATTAACGCATAAAAAAGCGACCCCTTTAGGAGCCGCTTTTTTCCAAAAGTTCAAGGGTATGTTTAAAGACATCATCCGGGCTTATCTTAATTCTTGCTATTCCTTCCTCTAAAGCCGCTTTTGCCACTTCGCGAGCAACTGTTGGTGCAACTCTTGCATCGAAAGCTTTGGGTAAAATATAATCTTCATTAAGCTCATTTTCGGCAACCAAAGAACTTATAGCATAACTTGCTGCTATTTTCATCTTTTCGGAGATATCTGTGGCCCTTACATCCAATGCACCCCGGAAAACTCCCGGAAATGCCAAAACATTATTTACTTGATTGGGGAAATCGGAGCGACCGGTAGCTACAATCCTGGCCCCCGCTCTTTTCGCTTCATCGGGGTAGATTTCCGGTTCTGGATTGGCCATAGCAAAGACAATTGCATCTTTATTCATTGACTTAACCATTTCTTCCGTTACTTGTTTTGCTTTGGAAAGTCCAATAAAAACATCTGCTCCCTTTAAAGCATCCTTAAGGGTTCCTTTAATATTTTCAGGGTTAGTGATTTGGGCTAATTCTTCTTTGTATTTATTCATTCCTTCTTGACGGCCCCGGTAGATAATTCCTTTACTATCACACATTATTAAATTTTTTACCCCGCTTGCCATAATAAGCTTGGAAACTGCAGTTGCTGAAGCCCCTGCACCATTGACCACTACTTTAATCTTTGAAATATCTTTATTAACTATTTTTAACGCATTTATTAGAGCCGCCAGGGTAACAATAGCGGTTCCATGCTGGTCATCATGAAAAATGGGAATAGATGTTTCTTTCTTTAATCGCTCTTCGATGTAAAAACAATTAGGTGCTGCGATATCTTCTAAATTAATCCCTCCAAAGGTCGGCTCTAAAAGTTTTACTACCTCGACAATTTTATCAGGATCCTTGGTATCAAGACAAATTGGGAAAGCATCAACCCCGGCAAATTCTTTAAATAGTAGTGCCTTACCTTCCATTACGGGCATGGCGGCATAAGGTCCAATATCTCCTAATCCTAAAACTGCAGTACCGTCGGATACCACCGCTACCATATTCCAGCGGCTGGTATATTCATATGACAAATCCTTATTTTCAGCAATTAACTTACAGGGCTCCGCAACCCCAGGCGTATAGGCTAAAGATAAATCTTCCGCAGTCTTAGCAGGTACCTTGGACTTTACTTCAATCTTTCCGCGAAATTTCTTGTGTAATTCTAAAGCTTTAGCTTTAAAATCTGCCATTTTAAAACCTCCTTTAATTTAAATTAAACTGTTGGCTCAGGAGCTTTTATTCCTCCCTGAGCAGGCTTTTCTTTATTTAACGGAATTAAGCGGGCTTTAGGTTTGCGGCCGGTGAAAAAGAACGACCTTTTAAAAAGCTGGATAGCCAAAGCAGGGTCAACGCCTTTAGGACAGGCTTCAGCACATGCCCCCGCCATATGGCAGCGCCATAAACCTTTTGGATTATCGACCTGAACTTTTCTTTCCTTTTCCCCAAAATCGCGATTATCAGCATTATATCTATATGCTTGGGCCAAAGCTTGCGGTCCGGGAAAATCCGGCGTAGTTCCTACCGTAGGGCAAGCAGCAAGACAAGCACCACATTTTATACAATAAGCAAATTGCAGGTATTCTTCAAGTTCTGCCGGTGTCTGGGAATATTCTCCGGTAGGATTTAAAAATTCCTGCTCGTTTTCAGGTATTATATATGGCTTGACATTTTTATGTTTCTCAAAAAGTGGAGTTAAATCCGGAACTAAATCTTTTATATTTTTATAGTTAGGCAGTGGATCAATCTCTATTACGTCAGTCCCGAGGGATAAAGCTTGAGTTTCACAGGCAAGTCGCGGCTTTTTATTAATGTACATCGCGCAGGAACCGCAAATACCCATCCGGCACGATGCTCTAAAAGCCAACGTGGCATCAATATTTTCTTTAATGTAATAAAGGCAATCTAAAACTGTCATGCCTTCTTTTACATCGAAAGTATAATCTTGAAAATACGGTTTTACATCCTTTGCAGGATCATAGCGCCAAATTTTAAACGTTACCTTCAATTTCCCCTACCCCCCAATGTAAGAATATATTACAACATAACTACCTAAAACTAAAGCTAAAAAGCCGATTATCCCTATTAAACCATTAATAAATTTAAGGTTTTGCGGAAAATATTCCAAAAGAATCGTTCTTAAGCCATACATTCCATGATATAAAGCAGCTACCAAAAGGATAAGATAACTTACAAGCCAAAAGGTATCCTGTCCCCGGGTTTTTACGTTATTGTAATCCAATGGGTCGTCTACGCCCAAAATATTATCAAGATGCATGTATCCCAGATGTATTCCAAGAAACACCAGTAAAATTAAAGCAGCTACTATGAATAAAAACCACAATTTTGATTCACTCACCAAAACCCCCTCCTTTTCAGGCCAAATATATATCATAAACACTTATAACAATTCCTACTAACGCTAAAATCATTAGGAAATACATTAAAGGTCGCTGTTTTAAAGTTGAATATTTATAGGGATACTCCTGCCGTTCAGGTTTGCCGATAAAGTAACCAAATTCGGTAAGTATAAGCCGTAAACCGTTTAAGCCGTGAAAAACACCTGCCACTACTACCAGGAATTCCCCGAATTTAAATATAGGATTATCAACGGTTCCCATAGCCTTTGCCCATGCATCGGGACCCCCAAGACGAAAAGAAGTTACCACAATATGCAGCAAAAGATAGATAATTAGTCCAAGCCCGGAAATCCGGTGTAAAGTATATAAATATCTTTCAATTCCGAATTTTCCCGCATAAAAGTTGCCCTTGATGCCCAAACGATTGTCATACATCTAAAAACCCCTCCTCTTAGTACTTTCTTTCCACTGGTTTCCAGGTAGTAATCTTTACCGGCAGGTATTCAAGCCGTGGCCCCTGAGGAGTATAATAAGCTAACGTGTGTTTTAACCAGTTTTCATCATCCCTGTTGGGATAATCTCTACGGGCATGACCTCCGCGGGATTCTTTTCTTTCCAAAGCTCCTAAAACAATAATTTCCGCCAAAGTTAACATATTTTCCATTTCCAGGTATGAAACTAAGTCGGTATTGTAATATTTACTCTTATCTTCCAATCCGCAATCCTTAAACCGTTGAATTAGCTCCCTTACCTTATTAAGGGCTGCAGTTAATCCCTTTTCATCCCGATATACTCCAACGTTTTTATCCATGATTTCCCTTAATTCTTTTCTTATTGTATATAAGCTTTCTTTATTTGGTTTATTAAATATTTCGTTAATTCTGGCCTCTTCCCTCAAGACCATTTCTGTCGGTAATTTTGGAAAAGCTTTTTGCTTCTTTACGTTCTCATATGCTTTGCCTCCGGTTATACCTCCCCATACCAAACATTCAGCAGTAGAATTTGTACCTAAACGGTTTGCTCCATGTAAAGAAACACAGGCAACTTCACCGGCTGCATATACCCCGGGTACCGGAGTTTGTCCATCAATGTCGACATGAATGCCGCCCATTGAATAATGAGCTACGGGCCGGACCGGAAGAGGTTTTTCAATCGGATCAATTCCCGCAAATTTTATAGCCACTTCCCGGATAAGCGGTAAGCGTTCATTAATTTTTTCCCTCCCGAGGTGGGTTAAATCCAGTAAAACGTAATCCAAACCATCTTCCCGGGTAAATCCTCTGCCCGCTTCAATTTCCTGCATTTCCGAACGGGAAACAATATCTCTGGGAGCTAATTCCATCATTTTTTCTGCATATTTCCCCATAAAACGCTCCCCTAAGTTATTAATTAAGTACCCTCCCTCCCCCCGAGCAGCTTCGGTAATTAAAATTCCCGAGGGAACAAGACCGGTCGGATGAAATTGCACAAATTCCATGTCTTTTAACGGCAAACCTGCCCGGTAAGCTATCGCCATTCCGTCTCCGGTAACCGTGTACGAATACGTGGTGAAACCATAAATCCGGCAGGCGCCACCGGTAGCTATTATTAAAGCTTTGGATTGAAAGACTAAAAATTCTCCCCGGGTTAAATCTATTGCGGTAAATCCCCTGTACTCTCCATCTTCAATCAATAGAGATGTAACCATTACTTCATCATAACGGTGAACGTTGGAAAAGCGCTGAAGATTATCATACATTGTGTGAACTTCAAAAAAACCCGTTTTATCCGCTGCAAAAACCGCTCGCGGAAACGAGTGACCGCCAAATGGTCTTTGGTCAATTTTTCCGTTTTCCCGACGGGCCCAAGGTATTCCCCAGTGGTCTAATTTCAAAATTTCTTGGGGAATTAATTCGACAAAACGCCAAACCGCATCTTGATCTGCTAAAAAATCACTTCCTTTAACCGTATCCCAGGCATGCAATTCCGGACTATCCCCTTCGTCAATCCGGAGAGCTGCCCCGGTTCCGCCTTCAGCACAAACCGAATGAGGTCTTAAAAGCTGCGTCTTACTGACAAGCGCAATATCCAATTCTCCCTTGGATAAAAAAGCAGCCTCCAACGCTGCCCTAAGTCCAGCAAGTCCGGAGCCAATAATTATCAAATCATGTTTTAGAACGTTCACATCCATCCCCCTCTTTTTTATTAATTTTATTCTTTCCGGAATTTCTCCGGACCTACCTCGTATAAATTTTGTCCCCGAGCATCAATAACCACTATTGCAGGAAAATCAACTACTTCCAGGCGGTAAATAGCTTCAGGACCCAAATCCGGATAGGCCACCACTTCACTTTTAACGATTGTTTTTGAAAGTAACGCTCCGGCTCCCCCAATTGCCGCAAAGTATATAGCTTTATTGCGGACAATCGCCTCTTGCACTTCCTTATTTCGGAGTCCTTTACCTATCATCCCTTTTAAGCCATAATCCAAAAGGCGCGGAGTACATTTATCCATCCGCCCACTGGTGGTTGGTCCAGCGGAACCAATAACCCTGCCCGGTTTTGCCGGTGTAGGACCTACGTAATAAATTATTTGCCCCTTTAAATTAACAGGTAATTCTTCCCCCTTTTCTAAAAGTTCATACAACCGTTTGTGAGCAGCATCACGGGCGGTAAAAATTACACCGTTAATTAAAACTTCATCACCGATTTGTAATTTCTCAATAACCTCTTCGCTCAAAGGTGTAGTAATCTTAATCATGCTCTCTCACCTCTATAAAATAACAGTTTCATGACGAGCAACGTGACAATTTAAGTTAACTGCCACGGGCAAGCTTGCTATATGGGTTGGGTAAGTTTCAATGTGAACTGCTAAAGCTGTAACCCTGCCTCCTAATCCCTGCGGCCCAATCCCCAAATTATTTATCATTTCCAATAGTTCTCTTTCCAGGGAGTTGTAAAAGGGGTCGGGATTTTGAGTGCCAACTTCCCGTAACAATGCTTTCTTTGCTAATAAGGCAGCTTTCTCAAAAGTACCTCCAATTCCCACACCTACAATTATTGGCGGACAAGGATTAGAGCCTGCCTGACGAACTGTATCAATAACAAATTGCTTTACTCCTTCAACTCCATCAGCAGGCTTTAACATTTTTAGCTGGCTCATATTTTCACTTCCACCGCCTTTAGGTGCTACCGTAATTTTTACCCTGTCTCCTGGAACAATATCAATATGCACCACTGCTGGAGTATTGTCACCAGTATTTACCCGGTTTAAAGGATCCTTCACAATTGATTTTCTCAAGTATCCTTCACTATATCCCTCTCTAACCCCTTGATTAATTGCATCGTGCAAATCCCCCCCTACCAAGTGTACGTCCTGGCCAATTTCTAAAAATATTACCGCAGTACCGGTATCCTGACAAATTGGTAATTCTTCATCTTTGGCTATTTGAGCATTTTCAATAACTCTCTGTAATATTTTTTTACCAACTTCACTTTCCTCATTGTTCGCTGCTACCTTTAAAGCATTTAAAATATCGGTACTTAGTTCCTGATTTGCCTTCACTACTAAAGTTTTTACGGCATTTTTAATTTCCTTCACATCTAAATTACGCATCTATCCATCCCTCCCTATCGGTACTTTAAGCAATTATGATGCCAACGATTTTCAGGCATAAAAAAAAACAAACATGCTTCTATTTTTTAAAAATTATAACTTTTATTTTAATTTTTAAAATTACAAATTATATCGCTTTATCTTATTGTAAAGGCTTGCAAGGGAAATTCCCAGTTTTTCGGCAATCATTTTTTTTGCTGATAACGACCTTCCATATTTCTCCAATGCCATACTTATAACCTCTTTTTCTATGTCCGCCAATTTTTTAATTGGGAAACTTTTTTCCAAAACCGGAGGTTCATTAGCTTTTGAAAAATAGCCATAGAAATGATGCTCGTCTAAATACTCATCATCCACCAAAATTATTGTTCTCTCTAAAAGATTTTCTAACTCACGTATATTGCCGGGCCATGGATAATTTTGAAATAGCTCCTGCGCCTTTGGTGTTAAACCTTTTACCTTTTTGCCAAAGCGCCGATTTAATCTACCGATAATATTTTCCGTTATCAGCAAAATATCTTCTTTATTTCTCTTTCTTAACGGTGGTAGTTCTATATCAATAACTTTTAAACGAAAATATAAATCTTCCCTAAACTTTCCTTCCTTAACCATTCGCTTTAAATCGCGATTTGTTGCTGCAATAACCCTTACATCAGTAGTAATAGTTTCAATACCTCCAACCCTTTCAAATTGCTTATCTTCCAAAACTCGCAAAAGCTTGGCCTGTAAAAATAAATTTAAATCGCCAATTTCATCTAAAAATATCGTTCCCTGATGGGCTAATTCAAACTTTCCCATCTTGGTTTTGGTTGCCCCGGTAAATGCCCCTTTTTCATAACCAAACAGTTCACTCTCTAATAAATTTTCAGGTATAGCAGCACAGTTAATTTTAACAAAAGGTTTTGAGGAACGACTACTTTCCATGTGGATTGCCTGGGCAAACATTTCCTTACCGGTTCCACTTTCACCTAACAGAAGAACCGTGGCATCACTTTTTGCGGCCTTTTTCGCTATTTTTTTGGCCTCTAAAAGTTTTTCATCCTTTCCAATAATATCGTTAAAAGTATAACGACAACCGGAAAGCTCCGAAAGCTTTTGACTAAAGCTCTCTAACATTTCCTGAGTTTTACTGAGTTGTTCGCTAATTTTTAAAATATCCGTAACCGTTTGAAATACCACAGCTCCACCGCTTAATTTTCCATCGATAAATATCGGTACAGCATTTGATACCACTTCTGCTTTACTTCCCCCCACTAAAGTTCGGTGCCCGATAACCGGTTTCATTAACTTAATGGCCTGGGCTAAAGCTCCATAGGGGGAAACTTCGAAAATATTTTTGCCAATTCTTTCTTCCTTTTCGATACCAGTTATGCGGGTAAACGCTTGATTGATGTATTTAATTTCGCCTTTTTCGTCGGCTATTTCAATACCCTCCTGGAGAGAATCTAAAATTTTCAGAAGCTCTTCCCGCATTTTCTGGGCAAGCACTAAATCGGTAATCTGACTTAACCCTTTATTATCGGCAATAAAAAAATCAGGATTCGCCATCACCGCTTGTTCCACATTCTGGACTTTGACTATTGGCAATCCCTTTAAAAACTCGGGCTCCAATTCTCCTAAATAATAAATCGTCACTGTTCATTCCTCCGTTTTTAATTTTATAAATTTTTATTCTATAAATTATAAGTTTTTCCTGCAAAATAATTTCGAACTTATGTTTTCAAAAACCTAAAACATTATTATAATAAACTTAAAAGCTACCAAAATGAGGTGATTTTTGCGTGAAAAACTCCCTTCTTTCGCACCAGGAAAAAAAAATAATCTCATTTATAAAGCAATACCTCAATGAGAATGGATATCCTCCCACAATTCGAGAAATCTGTCAGGGTGTTGGATTAAGCTCTCCCTCCACTGTTCATCACCACTTGAAAAACTTGGAAAGCAAAGGCTATCTGCAACGAAATCCAACCAAACCACGAGCCCTAGAACTTGTAGCCGAAAAAGCACCGGAAGAGCTTTTATCCATTCCCTTATTGGGCAATGTTGCTGCCGGTTATCCAACTTTAGCCATTGAAAATGCCGAAGAAGAAATGCAAATACCCAAGTCCCTATTTCCGGAAAAAGAGTTATTTGCTTTGCGCATTAAGGGAGACAGTATGATCGAGGAAGGAATACTGCCAGGAGATGTGATAATTGTAAAAAAGCAAGAAGTAGCCGAAAACGGTGACATCGTTGTCGCTTATTTAGAGGGAGAAGTTACTGTAAAAAAATTCTGGAAAGATAGTGTGAATGGAGTGATTAAATTAATTCCAGCAAATTCAAAATACGAACCGATTATCATAAACCGGGAAACAAAAATATTGGGTAAAGTTATAGGCTTGTTAAGACGATATTAAATAAGCCAGCAACTTTTGCTGGCTTATTTCCATATTTTTAAAGCTTCCTTTAACAAATCCTGGTGCAGTTCCGCAGGTAGTTCCAGCCAAAATACTTTATCCTTACTTTGGTAGTAGTAATGCACTCTACCCATGCCATAAGTTTTAAAAACCTTTAAACCCTCAATTTCAATCGCCTCTGGATAGCTGAAAGGACTTTTACCTATTGCCGCTTTTATCTTCCGGTCCATAAGATCACACAAGTAAGCTGCCTCCTGTACTGAATTGGCCTCTGAAATCCAAATTCGGGCTTCCTTTTGATAGTTTTTATAGGTAATAACTTCAGCTGCTTTGATATCAATTAGTTTTCCATGTAAGTCGTTCACGGCGGCAATTGCTGCATTTCCCTTGATATCTTCTACCCGATACATTTCAGCAAAAGTTTCCGGTGCTAAATTAAGTTCCAAATCCTTTTTTTCAAAGTAATTAACCACAAAAAAGGCACCAAGAATAATCCCCCAAAAAATTCCCAATGCCAGTATTGCTCTTTTCATGGTTTAACTCCTTTTATCTAAAGCCTCTTTTATTAACTCCAATTCCCGTTTAATTTGCTTTTGCCTTTGTCCCAAGACCACAGTATAGAGAAAAATTAATGTCCAAATAATAAAATACGCTAAAGCTAAAGCAGTTAATTTACTCATTTTCCTACCCCCCTAACCGTAAATTTTTTCATTGACTATATCCTTTAAACGATTTAACTCCCGGTGTAGCAAATTAATTCTTGCGCTTTTTACTAACAAGTAAATATATAAAGCTGTAAAGGCAAACAGGCTTATAAAAAAGGCTGGCTTCATGGCAGGGTCCAAACCGCCCGATGGATTATTAAAAATAATTGGATGAAAAGTCTTTTGCCACCAGCGACCGGCAGCAAAAACCAGGGGAACATCTAAAAAGCCAATAATGCCAAAAATTGCTGCAAAACGTGCCGTTTTTTCTTCTTCCCCCGCCGCAAGCCTTAACACTACGTATGCTAAATAGATAAACCACATAATAATTGCAGTAGTTAATTTAGGATCCCAGGTCCACCAGGCATTCCATACCGTTTTCGCCCAAATAGGTCCGGTGGTAATAACAATAGTAGTAAACACAACTCCTATCTCTGCCGAAGCCAAGCTTATTCCATCCCAGTAATAATCCCTTTTAATTAAAAACATAATACTCCCTACAAAGACCACAAAAAAGGCTAAAAACGCAACCCAGGCAGCCGAGACGTGAAAATAAAAAATTTTTTGAACGATCCCCATCATTTTCTCCTCGGGGGCAACCACAAAAACCATGTAGATTGCCACCGAAAGAACCACGTATGCTAATATTCCCAAAAAATAATCCCAAATTCTATCCCTCTCCATCTTAACCAATTACACCTCCAGTAAGGTTTCAAAAAGCATTAAAGGTACCACAATAAACAGTAAGTCATAAACCCCCAGAATTTTAAGCCAAATACTCCATTCGCTAAAGGGAAGATTGAAAAAAACACCTTTAGTTGCCGCCACACTTCCCAAAATAACCGGAATTAAGACCGGAAAGAGTAGTACAGGCAGCAGTATATCACTTGCCCGGGTATTAGCAGCCAAAGCAGCCAAAAAAGTTCCTATGGCTACAAATCCTAAACTACCAAAAAATAAGATAATCAAAAAAAAGCCAAATTTTTGGGGAACAGGAATGTTTAAAAAGATAAAAAATAGGGGTAAAGTTAAAATTTCAATAATCAGTAAGAAAACCAAATTACTTAACATTTTTCCCAAAAAAATTACACTGCGATCCACCGGAGCTAACATTAACCCCAATAAACAATCCTGATTTTTTTCTATAAAAAAGGAACGATTTAACCCTAAAAGGCCTGAAAAGAAAAAGGTTATCCATATTATTCCGGGAAAAATATCGTTTACAATCTGTTTTTTAACATCAAAAGCAAAATTAAAAATTACCAGCATTATTAAGGCAAAAACTAACATTACACTTAGCATCTCTTTTGACTGAAATTCAGCTTTTATGTCTTTTTCCACAATAGCTAATGCTTTTTTAAAAAAGGTCATGCAGAAATCCCAACCTTTTTTCGGTATATTTCTTTTAAACTCTTTAAATCATAAAGATTAGCTTCATCGAAAACCAGTTGTCCGCGATTTAAAATTAATATCCGATCGCTAAGTTCGACCCCTTCTTCAAAGTTATGGGTAATCATTAAAATGGTTCGTTTTCTTTGCTTTAATGTTCTTAAAACATTGTTTAAAATATCTATAGCTTGCTGGTCTAACCCGGTATAAGGCTCATCAAAAAGGACGATTTCCGGATCGTTTAACAAACAGCGGGCAATAGTTAAGCGTTGGAGCATGCCCCGGGAAAAAGTTTTTACCTGCTGGTAAAAGCTAAGTTCCAAGCCTACCTGTTGAATAACTTCCCTTACCCTTTCTTCAAGGTTTTCTACCCCATACATTTTTCCGTAAAAGAGCAAATTATCCCGGGCCGACAGGGAATCATACAGAAAGGAATTATGGGAAATTACCCCAAGCTTTTGCCTTAAAGCAACACCACCTTCATTTACGGCTATTCCGTTAATTTTTATTACACCAGAAGTTGGCTTCATTAAAAGAGAAAGAATTTTAAATAACGTACTTTTGCCAGCTCCATTGGGTCCAAGAACTGTTATAAACTGGCCATCTTCAACGTTAAAACTTATATTTTTTAAAATTACCTTGTCCCCGATCTTTTTCGTTACATTCTTCACTTCAATCATGGTCTACACCTATTCGGAAAGTTTTTTAAGCTCTATTTTGATCTTTTTTAACTGTTCTTTATAATTATTTAAAAGTTCCTGATATTCTTCTTCAGTTACCTCAGCCTTACCGTACTTTTCTTCCAAAAGCTCCACTTTGGCCAAAATTTCCTGCTCCTGGGCTTTTAATTGTTTTACTTTTTCCAAAAACTCCTCATCATCTAAAGAATCGTGTTTACTCCGGTAAAGCATTACTAAAGCTACCACTATTCCCCCAATAACCAAAAGCAAAAAGACAAGCCACAGGTGAGGATCGGTATTACCAAGGGGTGAATTTTTCCACCGTTGTATATGTTCTGGACTATGAAATTTCAAATTAGTAGTTTCTTCACTATAGATTTGAGGTGCTTTTTGCCAGTTCCCCTGGCCGGCTGTAAGGTTTAAAGTTATCTTGGTATTTTCCTTTAAATTTCCAGTTGCGTAGACATCAAAAGACTTACCATTGATTTCTAATACACCTTGAGGAGTTAATTCTCCGCTGTTTATGGTAAACTCCCCGGGCCTTGTTAAAACGGCAAAAACATCACAGCTATAGGGAAAGTAAAGGATTAAACTTTTTTTATCGGCAAAAGGTAAAGAGTAATTTATGCTAAGCTTTACCGCAGTAAGTCCCCCGGTAGTGAGACCCAGGCCATCTGGAAAGCGGATATATTGCTCTTCCTTTATCCCGCTTACGTTTAAATCGGTAAAACCCTCAGGCAAAGGAAGAAAAACTTCAACAACCTTTCCGTTGTGCTGTTCCTTGTAGCCTTGGGGTATGTCAATTTGAAGAATTTGCTGAACGTTAAGATTGGAACCGTTTTTTGCAAGAAACAAGTGATTCAACCTGACCACCGGTTTTTCCCCGGCAAAGACAGAAGTGCAAATACCAAACAAGAAAAAGGTAATTATAAAGAAAAACTTAAAAGCAGCAAAAAATTTTTCTTTCATCTAACCCCTCCGTTTTTTGTTGCGAAGTCTTTGAAGTTCTTCTTCAATTTCTTTCTCAATGTCCCGCTCAACCTGCACTTTATTTTCCAATTTGGACTGTTTTTTATCTCCTAAAAGTTCGTTGTAAGCTTTTAGGATTAAGCTTGCTTCTTTGGCATAACGGCTTTTTAACTCCTCATAATCTTCCTTGGCAATTTTCCCCATGTGATAATCAAACTCAATCTCGCTTAGGGTTTTAAAAATTGCTTCTTTATCCTTAAGTAGCTTTTCTTTTAAAGATGCGGTTTTCTTTGTTTCATCGGTGGATTTTACAATGAAAGGATAAATTACCAGAAATCCACATAATGCCAAGAGTAAAATATCAATTACAATGGCCATTATTCTGCCTCCTTAGCTAAGCTTGGTCCACCTATAACTCTGGGCCCCATCTCCGCCCCTTTACCCGGCCAGAGGGCAAAAACAGTACCAAAAATGAGGAAATATCCGCCAATCCAAATCCAGGCAATTAAAGGATTGACTTTAATTTTAAAAATCGCCGTATCTTGATTTTCCCAGCCGGCTAAAACCACATACAGGTCTTCCTTTAATGAACCCTTTATTGCCACCTCACTGGTGGGGTTTGGTTCATTAGGATAAAAGTTTTTGGAAGGAACAAGACGGGTAAGGTACTTGCCGTCTTGATAGACATCAATATCGGCAACAACGGCATCAACATTGTTCATTCGTACCTCTCTTAACCCTTTAAATTCAATAGTATAATTTTTAATTGTAACTTTTTCATTAGTTGTTAAAGTTACATTTTTTTCAATATCATACAGGGACGAGCCGGTAATACCAATGGCAATCAAGACTAAACCAATATGAATGATATAACCGCCGTATCTTCTCCGGTTCTTTGCAAAAAGGTTTATTAAAGCCTTAACAAAATTTTCACCGGTAAGTTTAACCCTTGTCTTAACTCCTTTAAAAATTTCATATAAAGTGGCAAAAAGAACAAAGAAATTAATAAAATAGGAAGCCACCGCCCAGGGTTTTCTAACTCCTACGATAAGTAAGTAAATGATAACCACTAACGCTAAAAACAAGGGAACGGTAAAATTACGGAAGATACGCGAAACTGACGCTTTTCGCCAGGCAATTAACGGGCAAATTCCCATTAGCAAGATAAAAGCCAGGAATATCGGAACATTCACTGTATTGAAAAAAGGAGCACCTACTGTTACCTTTTCACCGGTTAGCAGTTCAGAAAAAAGCGGAAAGGTTGTCCCCCAAAAAGTAGCAAAAGCTGCTCCTACTAATAGCAAGTTATTTAATAAAAAGCTACTTTCTTTGGAAATAATCGATTCAAATTCTTTTCCTTCCCGCAAGAAATTAAGACGATCAATTAAAAGGTATAAAGAACCAACTAACGCCAACACCGTAAATACCAAAAAATAACGGCCCAAACTCTGGTCGGCAAAAGCATGAACCGAAGATAAAACTCCACTTCTTGTTAAAAACGTGCCAAATAAAGTCAAAACATAAGTTATGCTGATAAGAAAAATATTCCAAACCTTTAGCATGTCTTTTCGTTCTTGGACCATTACTGAATGAAGAAAAGCACTTCCCGTAAGCCATGGCATGAAAGAAGCGTTTTCGACAGGGTCCCAGGCCCAATAACCTCCCCAGCCCAGCTCCACATAAGCCCATTCCATTCCGGTCAAATTTCCTAAACTTAAAAACAACCAGGCCAGTACCGTCCAGCGTCGGGTAACTTTAATCCATTCATCCCCTGGATATTTGGCAATCACCGCCGCCATGGCAAAAGCATAGGGTACAGCAAACCCTACATAGCCCAAATAAACCGCTATGGGGTGAATTACCATTCCCGGATTTTGTAACAGGGGATTAAGGCCATTTCCTTCAACCGGAGGAGGATTCAAGATTACAAAAGGTTTGGATATAAAAGATAACACAAATAAGAAAAATAAATTATTAATATTAAGAATCGTCAAGGCAATTGGTTTAATGCGAGGTACTACGTTATTTAAAGCAATGGCCAAACTGTACAAACTCAATACCCAAGCCCATAATAAAAGGGAACCTTCATTTCCAGCCCATAACGCGGAAAAACGATAGAAAAGTGGCAAGTCCGAACTGGTATAATGAGCCACATATTGAATAGCAAACTGCCCGCTTAAAAGAAATATTTCCAGAATTACAATGGCAATGGTTGTATTTATAGCAATAGCAATTGATGCACCTTTTACACTCTCCGCTAAAATAGAATTGTTTGATCGTATGGCAATTATGCCGGCTACCACTGCATATGCACTTAGTAAAAATCCCAAAACCAGTGCAAAACTTCCGACATTTGCTAAAAATAAGTTATCCATCTCGCCTGCCTCCTGCATTTATTGTTGTTTTTTTTCGTATTTTGACGGACATTTCACTAAAAGAGTATCTGCTTGGAAAACCTTACCATTGTATTTGCCTTCCACAACTATTTGGGCTTCCGGATGTTCAAGATTATCAGGTTTTACATCATTATATACGACGGGTAATTGAGTTTTTTCCGAGCCTTTGATCGGAATCATTATAAATTTTAATTCTAATGCTTTGGCATTCCAGGAAATAGAGCCAGGCAGTATCCGACCTTCAATCCGCATTTTTTGGTCAACAGCATTTTCATAAACTATCTTATAAACCGCCTCATCAACTTGCAGGGAATAACTGGTACCGGACGAGGCGAAAGCAGAAATAAAAAGAAACGCTATGGCAATCACAATAATACCGCTTCCCACCAAAATTTTGGTTCTTTGGGTCATAATGTTAACCCTCCTGTTCTAACGCCTTTTTAAGTAGCTTTCGATACTCTTCTTCCGTTATTTTCCCTTCAATAAACATCTTTTTTAATACTTTTTTGTTTACGACTTCACTTTCGTTTTTATTTTTGGAATTTACAAGGTAAAAAGCAATAACTGCACCAATTACTAAGATCATTAAAATAATTATAGTCCCCACAATAAGACTGGAATAACTTGAAGAATTACTGTTTTTTTGCTTCGAACTTTGCTGAGTTTTTGCCTGTTCCTGTAAACGATTTAAGGCAGTCTGATAATCTTCCTTGGGCACTACCGGAGTGGTATCATTTCTTACATAAGAAATAGCAAAAGAAAGAGCTCTCTGATTGTTTAAAGTAAAACTATGAAGCTTTAAACCCTCGTGGGTTTGGGTTATCAGTTCATTTTTAAGAGACGTTTTAAAAAACCCAGCCCCGGGAGGTTCTAAAATCTTTACGCTTAACTCACTTATGGTAAACGGAAATTGTATATTTGTTTCTACTTTCTTTTCCGCCGATGAAAGTTTTCCAAAATGAAATTGGATAAATAGATTCATTTTCTCCTGTGGCTTTAAAACAGGATTTAACATTATTTTTAACGCCAGCTGTTTATCTTTATTTTCTAAATTAAAAGGGAGGTAGCTAAGTTCTCCAGTTTCCCGGACAAAAGCAACTTTGTCAACGCTGGTGTCCGCCGGAAGAAGAAAACTTAATTCTTTCACTTCGGAATTTCCTTCATTAAAGATAATACCGGAAAAGGTGGCTAAGATATTTCCCGTCTGGTCGTATTCAGGAAAAAGGTTAACCTCAAAATGCTTCGAGGTAACCGTTTCCTGCGAGTAAACCGGGCTTATAAAAAAAATCACAAAAGCAAGTAAAAGAAAAATAGCTAACAAAAAACGCTGCTTTGACATTTAACCACTCCCCAAACGATATTCATGATTTTAAGTATTAAGTATTATAGAATTTCTTTATGATATGATAATTTCGACAATGAATCAGAAATCCCTTTTTTACTTTAAAAAATAATTTAAGGAAAATTTCTCGTAAAAACTCTCAATTAAGATCATCCCATACTCTAAGGCTATACCCCCCTGAAAATAAACAACATAGGGTGGAATAAAAGGCCCATCCGCTGACAAATCAATTGATGAACCCGCAACAAAACTTCCCGAAGCCATAACAATCGGAGAGTCATAACCCGGCAATAATGACGGCTCAATCGTTACAAAATTATCAATCGGGGAATACTCTTGAACCGTTTGCACAAATTTCAGCATTTTTTCCTTATCCCTAAAAATTAATGTTTGAACAATATCACCTCTTTTGGAAAAAGCCTCAGGCAAAACCTCAACTCCAGTTTTCTCCAAAAAATACGCTAAAAGTACGGCAATTTTAAGAGCTTCCCCAACTACTTTTGGCGCAAAATAAAACCCCTGTAAAATATCCCTGGCAAATCCTAAGGAAGGTCCAACCTCTTTACCCAAACCTGGTGCCGTCAACCGATATGCCGCTTGTTCAATTAGTTCTTTTTTTCCGGCCAAATAACCCCCGGTCGGAGCAATACCGGCACCAAGATTTTTTATTAAGGAACCAGCTATTAAATCTGCTCCCATTTCAATGGGCTCACATGGTTCAACCATCTCCCCGTAACAATTATCAACTAAGACCACAAGGTTAGAACTATACTTTTTAGCGATTTTAATTATCAATTTTATTTCCTCATTTAAAAGAGTTGGTCTAAGATCATAGCCACGGGATTTTTGGATGAAAAGCATCCTGGTATTTTTCTGAATATTGTTTTGAAAAATTACTTCTAAGTCTTCGGGATTAGTTGTAAAGGGTAAAATTTTATAAGTTATACCCCATTCCTTTAATGAACCTTGATTTTTACCCCGTTTGCCTATAACCTCTTCAAAGGTTTTATAAGGATTGCCAAATATTAAAAGCTCATCCCCGGGCCTTAAGACGGCAAAAAGTCCCAAAGTAATTGCATGGGTACCAGAAACAATCTGAGGTCTTACCAAGGCATCTTCGGCTCCAAAATAGGAGGCAAAAACCGTTTCCATCTTATCCCGAGCCGTATCGCCGTAACCGTATCCGGTAGTAAATACAAAATCGGAGTAGCTAATTCGCGCCTCCCTAAAAGCTTTTTGCACCTTTTGAGCATTTTGGTAAACAACCGTATCTATAAGTTCAAATTGCGTTTTAACGTCTTGCGGAATTTTCAGCATCGCCTTCTTAACTCCTTTACTTAAAGATTAAGGGCTAAAATTGCTTTTTCCAAATCTTCCTTTTCCAATACTAAAAGATCTTCTTTAGTTACCTTACTTTTACCTAAAAGCCTTACGGCCTGTCGCCTTATTGCCTTTTCAATAATATTTCTGATTAAACGAGCATTTCCACTACTTTTTTTACTTTGGTCAAGGTGCTTTAATTTATATTTTAAATAAAAAGCTGCCTCAGAAGAAAACAGGTATTCCCAATCTTCCAAGAACTTTTCAGCAATAAAAAAAAGCTCCTCATCGGTATAATCGGGAAAGGTTATCTCAATGGGAAAGCGGGATTTAAGCCCCGGGTTTTGCTCTAAAAGATAATTCATCTCATCATAATACCCGGCTAAAATAATAACGAGATTGTCCCGATAATCCTCTGCCCCCTTCACTACAACATCTATTGCTTCCCGGCCAAAGTCTTTGTCGCCACCCCGAGCTAACGAATATGCTTCATCGATAAATAAGACCCCTCCCAAAGCTTTTTTTAACTGTTCCCGTGTTTTTAATGCAGTATGGCCAATATACTCCCCTACCAAATCAGCCCTTTCAACTTCTATTAAGTGGCCTTTTGTTAGGATACCAATTTCTTTAAAAAGCTTACCTATAATCCTGGCAACCGTGGTCTTTCCGGTACCAGGATTTCCTTTAAACACCATATGCCAGCTAACGTTATTTGTTTTAAGCTTTTCCTGAACTCTTTTTTTGTGAATTTGAGCTAACGCATATATTTCAAAAACCATCTCTTTAACTTCAATCAACCCAACCATCCGATCAAGCTCTTTTAACAAAGAAGATACCTGGTCAAATTTTTCAATTTCGGTTTTTGAGGGAGAAGCAGTATTGATAGAATTTATTAATGTTACTTTCATAACCGTCCCTCCTCTTGGATCGGGAATAAAACTCCCTTTTTTCTAAAAAATTATTAAAGAGGAGGTTATTAATATGAAAAAACTTTTCTTTTCCCTTTTTTTTATCATCGGTTTTTGGGGAGCAAATTTTCCCGCTTATGCCCATTTGAACTCTCAACCTCAATTAATTGTCATCGATCCCGGACACGGTGGAATTGATCCGGGAGCAGTTAACAGTTGGGTAAAAGAAAAAGACCTCAACTTAACTGCCTCTTTATATTTAAAACAATTTTTAGAAAATGCCGGCGCTATTGTAACCTTAACTCGAAACGGTGATTACGATTTAAAAGACCTCTACCCTGGACCCGGTTCCCGCCAATTCAGGGACATTGAAAACCGGAAAAAGTACATTGAAAACCTAAACCCAGACTTTTTTATCTCAATTCACGTTAATTCCGGAAACTTTAGAAAAAAGTATTTTGGTCAAGTTTTTTACGGAAGAAACCCCATAAATGCCGAATTTGCCAGTATTATACAGGATTCTCTCAATAAAATTTACAATGTTTCAAAATCACCCCAAATCGCAGATTTCCTAATTCTCTCTGCCAGTACCCCCGGAGTATTAATTGAAATAGGTTTTATTGATGATAAACGGTTGCAAAATAGCGATTTTTTAAAAAAGGTTTGTCAAGAAATTGCCAGTTCAATTATAAAATGCTTAAACCAAAAAAAGCAGATTTCTCAACTAAAAGGCGAATCCAAATTGTTAATTATTATTGATGACTTTGGAAATAACAGCGATAGTTTGGTGGATTTTTTAAAACTTAAACTGCCCTTTACTGCTGCGGTTATGCCCTTTTTAAACAATACACATCAAGAAGCCAAAGCCCTTTACCAAAGTGGAAACGATATTATAATCCACTTGCCGATGGAGCCCAAAAGCTATAAACGTTCCTGGCTAGGACCAAGACCAATTATGGTTAATCTAACCCCACAAGAAATAACTTCGCTATTAATTGCAGCATTAAAAGAAAATCCTTGGGCAATTGGAATAAATAATCACACCGGTTCCAGAGCCTGCGAAGATGAAAAAATAGTAAAAACAGTCCTTAGTTTTTGTCAAAAAAATAATTTAGCGTTCATTGACAGTCAAACCACGCCTAATTCTCTCTTTCCCCTCTTGGGCAGTGAATTTGGGGTTGTGGTGTTAAAGCGAGATATTTTCTTGGAAGTTAACGGCAAAGAGGAAAAAAACATCATTGAACAACTTAAAAAACTACAAAGCATCGCGCAAAAAAAGAACTTGGGTATCGCCATTGGTCACGTTGGTTATGAAGGCGGAAAACCAACCGCCAACGCCCTTAAAAAAGTACTACCGGAACTGCAAAGGCAGGGGTTTAAAATATGTACGTTAAGCGACCTCATTAAAAAACACCCCTAAGAAGGGGTGTTTTCTTCATTTCCACCTTTAGCCAGGTAAGTATTAACTGGTCTTTGGGGAATTATGGTAGAAATTGCATGTTTATAAATCATATGTTGCTTTCCTTCACTTTCCAAAATCACGGTAAAATTGTCAAACCCTTTTACAAAACCTTTAAGCTGAAAACCATTAATTAAAAAGATCGTAACCCCCACATTTTCCTTACGCACCTGATTTAAAAAAGCATCCTGAAGATTTAATTGATTCTTGGACATTGGTTTCCCTCCATCTCTCTTTATTTAAATTAAAAATTCTACAAAAAATTGTTTACTCCTGCCTCGGTAATTATTTTTTCAGTAATTTTTTCTAAGCTTTCTTTACCAGAATCAAACCATTTTATTCGGGGGTCCCGCCGAAACCAGGTAAGCTGCCTTTTGGCAAATCTGCGGGTATCCCTCTTAATCAGGTAAATTGCTTCATCCAGGGTTATTTTTCCTTCCAAATACTGAACAATTTCTTTATAACCAAGAGCTTGCATAGCAGTACTTTCTTTAAATCCCATTTGCAAAAGTCTCTTTACTTCAGCAATCAGCCCTTTTTCAATCATTTTATCCACGCGTTCATTTATCCGCTGGTACAAAAGGGCTCTATCCATTGTCAAACCGTAGTAAAGCAAGCGGTACTGCGGTTTGGATTGTTTTCCCCTCTCCCAATAATAACTAATAGGTTTACCAGTATGTTCATACACTTCTAAAGCTCTAATAATTCGCCTTAAATCGTTGGAATGAATTTTTTGTGCGGCTACCGGATCAATTTTTTCCAACATCTGGTGAAGGTATAAACTTCCTTTTTCTTTTGCTGCCTGTTCCAATTTTTCCCTGAAAACAGGATCAAAGGAAAAGTCAGTAAAATCGTAAGGGTCAATAACCGAGCGAATATATAATCCCGTACCACCCACAATAATTGGAATCTTTCCCCGTGCATTAATTTCTTTAATTAATCTCCTGGCCTCTTTCTGAAACAAAGCCACACTGTATTTTTGAAAAGGTTCTAAAATATCAATTAAGTGATGGGGTACCCCCTCCCTTTCTTCCGGCAAAACTTTTGCCGTTCCGATGTCCATGTATTTGTACACCTGCATTGAGTCTCCAGAAATAATTTCACCGTTAATTTTTTTAGCAACTTTTATCCCTAAGGCTGATTTCCCAACGGCAGTAGGCCCAACAATTATAATTAATTTTTCGCTCATAACTGTACCTCAATTACCCCAAAAGCAATTTCACTGTCTTTTCCCGCTATTATTTTATCAAAAAACGGCAATAACTTTATTTCCTCCTTTCTTCCTTTAACCACAACCCGCTTTCGCGCAACACTACAAGCATTCCTTAACACTTCTTCATTTATATAGTCCTTAGCAGCAACATTTCTTAACCTTAAAATATGGGCAGATTTTCCTGTTGTTTTCTTAAACATTGGATCAAAATAGACAACATCAAAACTTTTAGGCGGTAGTTTTACTAAAAAATCAGTAAAATCACCATGTTTTACTTTAATTTTTCGCATTGGATTTATTAAATCAGGGTCTTCATCATATGTTTTGAGCCCATCGGAAGTTAACAGGTAAATTATCTTACTTTTTTCTAAACCTACCACTAAGCCATCTTTTACTGCATATTGAGCAACTATACTGTCCTGAGCAAGCCCTAAGGTACAATCCAAAACCGACATCCCGGGAACCAGTCCCATTGCTTTTATCATAACATCTTCTTGCCCTTTTTTCATCCCCTTAATTCTAATTTTTGCCATTCCGGGGTGAAAATATAACTTAGACATATCAGAAAAAACTAATTCCAAGTTTTTTTTTGTTACCACTAAAACCGGCATATCTCGGGCAATTTCCATTAAGCTTCTTTTATTTCTGGCAACATAGGGAAAACCAGAATCGAGCGCTAAACTTAGCGCTTTTTTTATTTGTTCCTCAGTCGGATTTAGACTTGTGGTAATTATTGCCCTCTCCATAAATTAAATTATCTCCTTTTTACCTAAAAAACTTTTTATTTATTTCAGTTAAAGATAATTCATAAATTGTTGGCCTCCCGTGAGGACAGCTCAAAGGATAATTGGTTTTAAATAACTCCTTTACCAGATTAGTCATTTCGCTGTACGTTAATTTTTCACCAAATTTAACAGCATTTTTGCAGGCAAAAAGTTTTAGGGCTTTTTCCCGAAAACTAACCTGCTCTTTTTGCTCCATAATTTCGTATAAATACTCTTCCAAAACATTGGCGATATTATTTTGAGGAAAATCCTCTGGAATTTCCCGAACAAGATATTCACCCGGACCAAACGGTTCAATATGTAAGCCAATTTCCAGGAAGTTTTGGTAATTTTCCTGAAGAAAAGCTTCCAATTCGGGAGAAGCTTTTATCCTCACGGGAAAAGTAAGCACCTGGCTGTAAAAGGGATTTAATTTAGTTTGGTATTTTTCGTATAAAATTCGCTCGTGAGCTGCGTGCTGATCAATTATAAGTAGTTTATCATTTTTTTCCACAATTATATACTTTAAAGAAAACTGCCCTATAACCTGAAAGTTTAATTCCTTCGCAAAGTCTTTATTTAGTGAAAAGGTCAGATTGTCGTTTGTGGAAAAAATATCTTCTTTATCCAATAATTTGTCCCTACTACCAGAAAACTCTTCAGCAAAATAAGTAACCTGCCAATAATCATTGTCTTCACTTTTAGTATTTGTTTCTCTTGCAGGGGATAAAGATTTTAGGGAAGAACTTTTAGCATTTACCAACTTATTTCTGATTATCGTCCGAACATCCAAATAGATTTTTTGTTCATCCATAAACTTGACTTCCAACTTCTGGGGATGTACATTTACATCCACCCAGGTACCCGGAACAACCACTTCTAAAAAAACAAGAGGCTTTAAACCAGTTGGAAGTAAGCTTTCATAAGCATCGTCGATAGCTTTAGTTAAGATTCCGCTTTTCACCAAACGTTTATTAACAGCAAACACCTGTAATTTACGGTGGGGTTTCCCTGCAGGTGGCAAGGCAAATCCACCTTTTATAAAAAATCCTTCACCCAGTTTTTCCTCTAACATAAGCAAATTGCCTTTTTCTAAACCCCAAAATCGGGCCAGCAACCCCAATTGCTCCTGAATTCCCGCCGAACTGTAAATCTTTTTTCCATCAATAAAAAGGGAAAATTTAACCCCGGGGTACAGTATTGCTATTTTTTCTATAAATTGCCTAATAAGTCCTGCTTCCGTTTGTCCGGACTTTAAAAATTTTTTGCGGGCAGGAGTATTAAAAAAAAGGTCGGAAACAGTAACAACGGTACCATAAGCCATACCGACTTCGGTTAAATTTATTACTTCCCCGGCATGGGCTATTAATTCATAGCCATTATTTTCTCCCCGAACTCTACTTTTGATTGATATTTTACTTACCGCCGCAATACTATATAAAGCCTCTCCTCTAAAACCAAAGCTCTCTAAATAATAAAGATCATCAAAGCTTGCTATTTTACTGGTAGTATGACGTAAAAGGGCATCTGGCAGTTCCTCTGGCGGAATTCCAATACCATCATCTTCCACTACAATTTTCCCTAATCCACCTTCTTCAATATAAACATTTATATTTTGGGCTTTGGCATCAAGGCTATTTTCTACCAGCTCTTTTACCACCGAATAAGGGCGTTCTACTACTTCGCCTGCGGCAATTTTTTTTATTACTTCATCAGGTAAACGCTTAATTTTTGGCATTTTATTTTTCCCCCAAAGCTTTTTGCCGTAGTTCATATAATTTATTTAAAGCCTCCAACGGTGTCATACGAATCAGGTCTAATTCAATTAATTCTTTTATTACACCCGAAGGCTCTGGCTTTTCCTCAAAAAGCGATAACTGAACCGGTACTGTATCTTTAACTTTTAGCCCCTTATCCTCGAACCTTGCTAATATTTCATAGGCCCTTTCCACCACTTCCCGCGGTAAGCCAGCAAGCTTTGCTACATAGATCCCGTAACTTTTATCGGTTTTGCCGGGCACAACTTTATGGAGAAACTTAACTTCTTCACCTTTTTCCTGAACCAGGACCGTAAAATTTTTGACTCCAGGAATTTCCCCTTCTAAGCCCGTTAATTCGTGGTAATGGGTTGAAAAAAGCGTCCTTGCTTTGATTTTTTTTTGAATATATTCAATAATTGCTTCCGCAATACTTATACCGTCATAGGTAGATGTTCCTCTACCAACTTCATCTAACAAAATTAAACTCCGGGATGTTGCATTTCTTAAAATATTATTACATTCAATCATTTCTACCATAAAAGTACTTTGTCCTTTGGCCAGATCATCGGTGGCACCAATTCGGGTTAGGATTTTATCCACCAATCCAACCCTGGCATATTCCGCAGGAACAAAGCTACCAATCTGTGCCAAAATTACAATTAAAGCAGCCTGTCGCATGTAAGTACTTTTACCGGCCATATTGGGGCCCGTAATTAAAAGAAGCGAATTTTCCTTAGTGTCAAGGTATAAATCATTGGGAACAAAATTGGCCCGGCCAACACTCTTTTCAACCACCGGATGGCGGCCATTTTTTATTTCCAAAACCGGTTCAGCGGTAATGACCGGTCGCGTAAAGTCATACTCAATTGCGGCCACCGCCAGGGAAATTAAAAAATCCAAAAGCGCAACAGCGCTTGCAGCTCTTTTTAAATCTTCCTGATATTTTAAAATTTCCGAGCGGATTTCACAAAAAAGCTCATATTCCAAATTGGCAAGCTTTTCACTTGCACCTAAAATAAGGTTTTCATAATGTTTTAATTCTTCAGTAATAAACCTTTCGGCATTAACCATTGTTTGCTTTCTTTGATAATCAGCGGGTACTAAATGCAAGTTTGCTTTCGTTACTTCGATAAAATAGCCAAAAACTTTATTGTAATTAACTTTCAATGACTTTATTCCCGTTCTTTCCCTTTCTTTCTTTTCGTAATTAATTATCCAATCCTGCCCTTCCTCCCGGGCTTTCCGGTACTCGTCAACGGTTGAATTATATCCATTTTTTATAATACCGCCGTCTTTTGGTGAGCCTGGCGGGTCATCGACTATACTTTTATCAATTAAATTATAAACCTCACGCATTTCTGGAAGATTTTCATAAATTTCGGCAAATAAAACTGATTTATTTTTTACATGGTTAATGCTGTTTTTAATATGCCATATTTGGGGAAGAGATTGTTTGATTTTAATTAAATCTTTTGGATTTATTGTTCCGCAAACTAATTTAATGGAAAGTCTTTCTAAGTCATATAAATTCTTCAGGTTCTCCCGTAAGTTTTCTCTCAATTCATAATCCTTTACCAAAATTTCCACAGCATCCAAGCGGTCAGTAATTGCTTTTAAGTTTAACAACGGTTTTGTGAGCTCTTCCTTTAATTTTCGAGCGCCCATAGCGGTCTGGGTAAAATCAATAATTCCCAATAAAGAAGAAGAATTGTCTTCACGGTTTCGTAAAATTTCTAAATTTTTGCGAGTACTTTCATCAAAATATAAATAACTATCAATTTGATAAAACTCCGGTTGCCCAAAGATACTTAAAACCGCTGGTTCAATTCTTTTTAAATAACTAATTAAAATTTTATAAGCTTCTTTTGATGCTTCAGGACCTTTAAAAGCAATTTCAATTTCTTCCGCCGGCAATTTTTCTAAGTAATTAACAATACCGGTAATATCTTTTAACAGAAAATTCTTTTTAAAATTTTTTAATACCACCGCTTCAGTGGGTGCCAACCGGCGAATTTCGCTTGCCAAGACTTCTATTTTACCTTCATCAACAGACGTTATTCCCAAATATCCTGTAGAAACTTCCGCAACCGCCAGGGCAATTAACCCATCTTTTTCCGCCAGAGCAATAATATAATTATTGGTCTTCTCTTGCAAAAAAAACTCTTCGGTAACCGTTCCGGGAGTATATATTTTGGTAACTTCCCGCTTCACCAGTCCCTTGGCTTTTTTCGGATCTTCCACCTGTTCACAAATTGCTACTTTATATCCCCGGGATAAAAGCTTGGCAATATAGCCCTGAGCCGAATGATAGGGAACCCCACACATGGGCACCCTTTCTTCCTGGCCAGCATCCCGGCCGGTTAAAACAATTTCCAGCTCCCGGGAAGCAATTACCGCATCTTCAAAAAAAAGTTCATAAAAATCTCCCAAACGAAAAAATAAAAGACAGTCGCTGTATTGCTTTTTAATGTCAAGATACTGCTTCATCATTGGCGTAAAGCTCATACTAAACTAAAACCCCTTCCAGGTGGAATAATTTACCTTCGGTAATTTTTACCTTTACTAACTTTCCTACTAAATCCTCATTTCCATTAAATACTACCAGCTTGTTAGTTCGGGTCCGGCCAGCTAATTTTGTTTCATCGGTCTTGCTTTTTCCTTCCACCAATATTTCGTGAATGTTACCTTCCTCATTTTTGTTTAATTCTAAACTAATCCCATTTTGTAATTCAATCAGTTCCTGAATCCTTCTACTTTTTACCTCCTCGGGCACCTGGTCTTTCATTTCAGCAGCAGGTGTTCCCGTCCGTTTATTATACACAAAGGTAAAAGCACTATCATACCTGACCTTTCTCACTAAATCTAAAGTTTGTTCAAAATCTTCTTCGGTTTCTCCAGGAAAGCCCACAATTATATCGGTAGTGAAGCTTACCTTGGGAATTTTGGCGCGTATCTTTTCCACCAGGTTTAAATAATATTCCCGCGTATATCCGCGATGCATTGCGCTTAAAATTTTATTGGAACCGGCCTGTACCGGAAGATGAAGGTGTTCACAAATCTTCCGGGAAGAAGCCATCACCTCAATAACATCGTCAGTTAAGTCACGTGGATGGGAAGTGGTAAACCGTACCCGCCAAAGTCCATCTATCTTCTCGATATCCGCTAAAAGTTCGGCAAACATAGGCTTTCCCTTTAAATCTTTTCCGTAAGAGTTAACGTTCTGGCCAAGGAGCGTCACCTCCCTGTAGCCTTCAGCCACTAACTGCCTTATTTCCTGTAATATATCTTCCTTTTTACGACTTCTTTCCCGCCCGCGCACATAGGGGACAATGCAATAGGTACAAAAATTGTTACACCCGTACATTATCGTTACCCAGGCCCGCACGCCCGGCTCTCTTTTGACCGGAATACCTTCTACAATTTGCCCTTCCGACTGCCAGACCTCCAAAACCCGCTCGTGCTTTTCAAAAACCCTTTCTAAAATTTTCGGTAGTTCAGGAAGATTATGGGTTCCAAAGATAAAATCTAAGTGGGGAAATCTTTCTAATAAACGTCTGGCAACTTTTTCCTGCTGGGGAATACATCCTCCAACCCCGATTACTAAATCGGGATTTTCCCTTTTTAATTTTTTCAGTTCTCCGATTTTAGTAAAAACTTTATTTTCCGCAGTTTCCCGAACACTGCAGGTATTTATGATTATTAAATCGGCAGTTTTTTCTTCAGGACTCGGCACAAATCCCATACTTTCCAAAATCCCGGCAATTGTTTCCGAATCATGAACATTCATCTGGCAACCATGGGTTATTATATAGTAGCTTTTCTCTGCCATTTTTATTGCCTCCAATCTTCTTTTTCTCATAAAAAGTATAGCAAAGGAAAATCCTAAAATAAAGGTAATCTAACAGAAAGGAGGATGAAGGTGGGCGACCTGCAGGAAGAGTATATTACTTTGGCCTTAAGCGAAGGTATTCAAAATTTAGAACAAACCTGCCGGATTTATCAAACCATAATTTCAAAGCATTCCGATAAAGTAATTCGGGAAGCCGCTCTTAAAGGTTTAGAAGGAAAACAAAAACAAATAAAAAATCTCTTAGAAATTGCCAATGCCTATAACTTTAAAGTAAAGCGGGGGATTGAATGGAACTAAAAGATCTTTTGCTAATGGCTTTAAAGGCTGAGAGGCAAAACTATCTTTTCTTGGCCGAAATGACCGTTAAAATTAAACACCCCGAATTAAGAAGTTTATTTTCCGAACTACAAGCGGAAACGTTAAGGCAGATATTTCTTTTAGAAACCCTGGTCGAAGAAAAACTGAGTTCACCCCCGGTAGTTAAAAAACTAATTTCTTTATTTAGAAAATAACACATCGTCAATATAATACTTTAAGGCAGTTACTACAATTAAGGCAACGATATTTAAACCAAAACTATACCAGTAGCTCCATTTTAAATGTCGGTAAACACCAAAAATTTCTGCTAACCTTTCCACTCCGGTAAAAAGCAGGGAAATTAACGGAATATAAAGCCAAAGCCAACGTTCCCTCGGCTTAAAACCCCAAAAGATGATACCCAGTAAAAAACCGTTAAGTAAATAAAATAAAGGCAAATTATAAAAACTGGGCATACCGTAAAAAACATATAATCTTAACTTAACCGCTGTGTAGTCCACAATAAACATGAGCAAAATGGTAATAAGACCCGTTAAGTAAGAAATTTTTTTTCTCGGTCTTAAAAATACGACAATAATCAATAAATTAAATAAAAAGTACAAGTACCAGAACATCTTTACCTCCTGGTAAGCGAGGGATTACTTATGAAAGTTGCGATAATTGGTGCCGGTTTAGCGGGACTTGCTACTGCTTTTCAATTAGACAGGTATAAAATACCTTACATAGTTTTTGACCGTCGCTATCAGCCGGGCGATCCTACCCCTCACATTGCGGTAAGTTTAAAAGTTATAAACCGCCCTGTTAAAGATATTGTAAGCTATTTTTATAAAAAATATGATTTACCCCTTGTCCCTTATCGAAAAATTACAAAAATATTGATGAATTCACCAGGAAACTTTGCAACAGTTCGCGGCAGTAATCTTGGCTATTTTTGGCTGAGAGGACATTTTCACAACTCTTTAGAAAACCAGCTATTGAGGTTAATCAAGGGAGAAGTAAGATTTAAATCACCCCAGGATCCAGAACATTTAAAAGATGCTTTTTCTCACGTAGTTGTTGCTACCGGTAGTCCGATTATCGCTAATTCTTATGGTATATTTCATAAATTGTTTGATGGATGGGTCATAGGCTCGAATATCTCAGGGAATTTTGATCCAGAAGAGTTAGTAATGTGGATTGATACCGACTATGCCAAAAACGGCTATGCTTATTTAACCCCCTTTGATACAAAAAACGCTTCCTTATGCCTCGCCATAAACGACATAACAGAAAATCAGCTCAGCCACTACTGGCAGGTTTTTTGGCAAAAAGAAAAATTACCCTATAAAATTATCGAAACTTTTACGGTAAATCACATCGTGGGCTACCTTACTACAAATCAGCTTAATAATATTTATTTTACCGGCGGGGCTGGAGGATTAATCGAGCCTTTCTTGGGTTTTGGTATTTTTTATTCAATTATTTCAGGTATTTTAGTTGCAAAAGCCATCAAAGGAAATTTATCCTATGATGCATTATTAAATCCCATAAAGCAAGCGGTTCGGCAGTTCGATATTCTTCGCATCGGTCTAAATAAATTAAACAACAACTCCTTTGACTTTTTAACAGGATTACTTTCTTTTAGACCTTTAAATTATCTTCTCTATCACCTGCCCTTTGATTCCGTAAAATTGATAAGTTACCTGTTTGCTAAAGGAGGTTTAAAACGTTGAAGGTAGCTATCGTTGGTGGAGGATTTGCTGGACTTTTAACAGCCTGCCTGCTGGAAAAAAAGAAAATAGATTATCTTCTTTTTGAAGAAAAACGAATTTGGGGAAAAAGCTTTTCTTATCCCGCCCTTATTTTAAAAAGGGATTATCAAAAATTACCTAAAAACATTAAAAAACTTTTACCAAAACCAAGTAGTTTTGCTTCTAACGCCCAGGTCTTCTGGCACGGAAACATAGGGCAGGGACTTGAAAATAAGCTTATTTCTTATCTTCCAAGCAAAAAAGTAAAGCTTTTTTCTCCCGTTGACATTCTTTCTTTAAAAAATAAATTTGATCTTATAATTAACGCAACCGGAAATCCGTTAAACACCCGCAAGGTAGGCCTTTGGCAGGATTGGGGAACTATGCACTTTCGAGCCGGCTTTTACACCACATTAATGAATCCCCCAGAAAAATTCTTTAAAAAAATTCCCGGAAACCATCCAGGATTTATCTTAAATATGCCGATAGATCGGCAAAGTGGCGTTTTAGTGATGGGAATTCAAGGTATAACATTCCGCACCTTACCTTTTTACTGGGATTTTGTACTTGTCAAAGATAGTTTTAACGTACACTTTGTGGAAATTAATGATTGGATGCAAAATTTTGGTTTGGCAAGGCCTTTTAATTTCCAAAATATTTTTTTCGTAGGCTTATCAGGGATATCATCTCCCCGGTGGTATCGTAACGATTATTTTGCAATACTGTCGGTTTTAAAAGCATTAGATTTTTTGTTGTAGCTTTTTATTTTTTGTCAGGAACAAGAAGAAAACAAAAAGAAGCGGAATTAATACAGAAAAAATTAAAGTAAAATACGTTAATTCTCCCAAGTAGCTAAAATATTTTCCCATATTCTCAAAACCGTAAATCGCAGAAATTAAGGCCAAAACGCTTAAAGGTAGAATATGAAGTTCTGCTTTCTTAACATTTATTACGGCTTTAAACAGTTCGGCTAACCCCAGATATAAAAAGGTTAGCTTTAAAACCCCACCAATTGACCACACCCCTAACATGACACTATCCAAATGTTTTAAAAAATCAGCGATATTGACTATCCTAACCATTTCTAAAGCTACCAGTTCCATTTTGGCCGCACATTTGACCCCAAACACCGCTACCCCCAATACTCCTCCAAAAAGGGCAATACAAATAAAAAAATAACCCAACACCAGCAAGCGAAATAATTTTTCCGGCCTACTATAAAAATTTATCGCAAAAAACCACAATAGCAACGTATCACCAAAAAAATTAATAATTTCAATACTACCTTTGATTACGGGGAATATTCCCCTAAGTAAAAACGGCTTAAAATTTCCAAAATCCGCCTTTGTTAATGCATAACCAGCAACAAGAATTAGGGCGAATATCCCAAAGGGAGTTAAAATTTCTGTGGCCCTGGCCATCGTTTCGGTACCAGATAAGACCCCGTAGAAAATGACCAACTGCATTAAAATTCCAATTACTAAAAGCGGTGTCTGGGGTAAAAATACCTTCACTAATTCTAAAAATTCTCTATACACGGTAATAATTAAAATAAAATAAAGATAAAAATAAGCAAAAAGGATTGCTTTACCAAGTGTTCCTCTTTTTTTTAAGTAACTTGTTAAATTATCAGGGTAAATTTTACATCCGATATAAGCATAAATCCATGCCAGAAAAACACTAAAAATAAAAGCCAAAATTATTGATAACCAAGCATCGGGACCAACTTCCTTGGCGATTACGCTTGGCATAAAAATATCAATCGCTGATAATATCAGGATAAACTGAATAAAAAGTAGCTGGATTCCGGTAATTTTCATTTTATCTTCCCTCCTGGCATATTTTAACCAAATCCAGGAGGATTTTTGCATACAGGTGTCGAAATTTGGAATTTGAGGTGATTTAAATGCCCGAACCGGTCCAAATTAAAGGAACTCCCAAAGGATTACTGGTAATGTTAAACAGCCAGGATTTTGCTCTTCTAAAAGCATCCTTAATAGAAAAAATGGAAAAAGCCAAAGGTTTTTTTAAAGGTGCAAAATATACAATTATGTACAATGACGATATTAGTTTAACCAATGCCGAAAAAGAAGAATTAGAAGCCATCTGCAACCGTTATGGTTTAATCGCCGAATCTTTTTCCCTACCTATGTCTAAAACCGGTGAACTTTTAAAGAATATCGCCACTTCTTTAGAAACAGTAGAGGGAGAAGAATGTGAAATCGTACTTAAAAACTTTCGTAGCGGCCAAACTTATTTTAGTGATAAATCTCTTCTCATCCTTGGCGACGTTAATCCGGGTGCCGAGATTATATCGCACGGAAATATCATTGTCTGGGGCAGCCTTCGGGGAATTGCTCATGCCGGTTATCCCAATAATGAAAAAGCCCAGGTTATCGCAATAAACCTGGTACCAGCACAAATCCGCATAGGAAAATTCGTTACCAGAGCTCAAGAAAATCCTGGTAATCGACCCTATCCCGAAAAAGCAAGGGTAGAGGATGGCCAGGTAATTATTGAAAAATATTAAGAAGCAATGAAATTTAAAAACCAAAAAAGCCCGATTAAGGTTTTAGCATCTTTTATTTGGTTACTGTGTAAAAGCTCCTTTATTTTATCAATTTCTATAAAAACAGTTTTAACGATCTCATCCTCATCCGGACGAGGATCAGTTTTTTGTAATTCCTTAGCCAGATAAAGATACATTACCTCGTTGGAAAATCCCGGTGTAGTATAAAAGGTGGTTAAGTGCTGCAGCTTTTTTGCTATAAATCCCGTTTCCTCAAGTAATTCCCGATAGGCCGTTACTTCTGGAGCTTCATTTTTATTTAATTTTCCGGCCGGAAGTTCTAAAAGCCGTTCTTTAACCGGGTAGCGATACTGTTCCACAAAAACAATTTTGTTTTCAAAAATAGGAATAATTGTTACAGCACCCGGATGCAGTACCACTTCCCGGGTAGATATTTTCCCGTTTTCCAAAAGAACTTCATCTTTAACTACGGTTAAGATATTACCTTTAAAAAGACAGTTAGACTTTATAGTTTTTTCCATTTTTTTGCCTCCTTATTTTATTAATTTAAGAACCGCAAGGGAAGCTAACTGCACCAAATCCTCAATTTCCAGGTAAAGACGGGCCCGAGCGTCAAATAAAATATTAGCATTGGCCGGAAATTCTTCATCTTCCGCCCAAAAAACAAAAAATAAATCAACCTTGGGAAAGACCTTTAATTGAAAGGAAATATCTCCTTTATTATAAAACTTTGCCCCAAGCTTTTTGGCCTTTTCTTCTAATAAATTTGGCGCCTGGCCAAAGGTTTTTATAAGTATATTTACAGTCCGTTTTCGAAAGGGCTCTAAATACAATAAACCGTCCTTTAATTCTGCAAATCCCACCCAGGTGCCCAAAGGCGGTAGGTCTATGGCTTTGGTTAAATAATGCAACACTAAAATTTTTTCTTGAATTGAAATTTCCGGAATAAATTCAGCTTCGGGCCAAGTAATGGTAACCTTATCATTAAAATACGGCAAAAAAATTTTTTTATCCTGTAATTCAGCTCCGGCATTTTTCACAAGAAGTTCCGGAATACTTTTGGCATATTTTTCCCGTGCAATTTCTAAAGTAAGATCCAAGCGATAAGGTACCCCCATTTTTACCCACTCCCGTTTTTTCCTATATTATAACATAAAAAAATAACCACCTTTTGGTGGTTAAATAGCTTTTGCTTTTCTGGGCATTCCTGATTTTTTCTGTTTTTGTGAAATAAAACTCAAACCCATTTCTTCTTCGATATCCATTATTCTGACAAGTAAATTTAATCTTTCTTCATTTTCAGCAACAGCCCACCGATCCAAAAGACGCGTTCTTAAACTTCTCAATTTATCGCTTTTGCGCATATTTTTCTACCCTCCTGTGAAAGTCCTCACATTTACTTTTTTATATTAAACATTATAGTTAAAATTCCTGCAAGAATGGTTAAATTTTTTTAAAAATTTTATTATTTTATAATGAATTTTTTAAGAAGGATTTTGGCTTAAGACGCCGTATATAGATATCTTATGGGGTATTCTCTAAAATCCAGCTGCAGGAAGGAATGGTTTTATGAATGCACCAGTTATTGGAATTGCTCGAACCCTAAACTATTATGCTTATTATCCTTTTTGGCAGGGTTTTTTTGACAGCTTAAATTTAAAAACCGTTGTTTCCTCACCAACTACAAAAGAAATTTTAGACCAAGGGGTAAAAGACGCCTTGGCCGAAGCATGCCTTCCAATTAAGCTTTTTTTTGGACATATAGCAACTTTAAAAACAAAAGTGGATTATCTCTTTATTCCGAGAATAGTAAATTTAAACAGGAAAACTGTTTACTGTCCAAAATTTCTTGGACTTCCGGATATGATTAAATATTCTTATGAAAATCTTCCTCCGGTTATCGACATCCGGGTGGATAACCGTAATTTAAAAGATAGTTTACTACTCTCATCCTTAAAATTGGCTTCATTCTTTGGATTTTCAAAGTTACAGGGTTTTAAAGCGTATCGGGAAGGAATCAGGCGGCAAAACCTTTACGAAAATTTACTTCAAAAAGGTTACCTGCCGGTAAATGAAGTTAACGTTAATTCACCAAAATTATTCTCTGTTAAATCATCGTTTAAAATTGCTTTACTGGGTTACCCCTATCTCGTCTACGATAATTATGTAAATCTTAAAATTTTAGAATTTCTACATAAAAACAACGTTCAGGTTCTAACTGCCGAACAGGTACCCTGGCCGATTAGAAATAAATATGCCCCCTTTACAAATAAAAAGCGCCTTTTCTGGACTTTTAGCGATAGAGTATTAAGTAGTTTTCAGTATTTTTTAAAAAATGTCCCCGACTTAAAAGGTATTATTCATTTAACAGCTTTCGGTTGCGGTCCCGATTTTATCGTCGACCGTATAATGGAAATAGACGCTGGAGAGCAGCAAATTCCCTATTTAACTTTAACCATAGATGAGCATACTGGAGAAGCAGGACTCGTAACCCGAGTGGAAGCTTTCTTAGACATGATAAAGCGTAAATCCCGGTAAGAGGTGATGGAATGAAAACTCTAAGAATTACTTTCCCTTACATGGGAAACTATGTCCACGCTTTTCGCGGGTTGTTAGAAGATTTGGGTTATGAAGTGGTAATGCCAGTAAAACCTTCCAAGCGAACCTTAGATTTAGGAGTTAAATATGCACCGGAGTTTTCCTGCCTTCCCTACAAAATTGTACTTGGTACCTACTTGGAAACACTACCAAAAGGCGTTGACCGCATTGTTACCAGCGGTGGTGTCGGGCCCTGTCGAGCCGGTTTGTATGCCAGCCTGCACGAAAAGATTTTAAAAAAAATGGGTTATAACGTTGAATTTATTGTGTTGGAACCACCACTTGTTGATTTAAAAGGTTTTTACAAGACGGTACAGAAGTTAAATTACAAAAACTACTCTTTATGGTACATATATAAAGCAATTAAACGAAATTGGCGGAAAATAAAGGCACTGGATACCATTGAACAAAAAGCCTTATTTTTAAGACCCCGGGAACTTAAAAAAGGTAGTGTTTCAGCAAAGTACAAAGAAGTCCTGCAGTATGTCATAAATGCCTATTCCGAAAAGGAAATTGCTGAAGCGGAGCAAGAAGCTTTAAAACAGTTGGATAAAATTCCCGTGGATTTAGAAAAATTAGTGGTTAAAGTCGGAATGGTGGGCGAAATTTACGTTTTACTTGAACCAAGCAGTAACTTTGAAATTGAAGAAACCATCGGCCACTTAGGGGCAGAAGTTAAGCGTTCTATGTTTTTAACCGGGTGGACCCGGGATAATACCTTACCCGGAAAAAGCGAAGAGTTAGTCAGTGTTAAAGCCGCAGCACAACCTTATCTTCCAGAATTAATCGGTGGCCACGGTCAGGATTCGATTGGAAACGCCATTCTTTATATAAAACAAGGATTTGATGGCTTAATTCAACTTGCTCCTTTCACCTGTATTCCGGAAATTGTGGCCCGAACCATCTTAACCAAAATTAGTCAAGAACATAATTTCCCGATTTTAACCTTTTTCTTGGACGAGCAAACGGGCAAAGCCGGAATGGAAACCCGTTTAGAAGCATTTATTGACCTTTTAAAAAGAAAAAAACTTCAAAAACTTAGCAAAAGCTAAAGGGGGCAAGATAAATGGACCTATATCTTGGAATTGATGTGGGCTCGGTAAGTACAAATCTTGTTTTAATTGATGAAGAAAATAATGTTCATGAAAGCTTATATTTAAGGACCAGAGGACAACCAATTCGAGTAATAAAGGAAGGAATGCAAATCCTTAAAGAAAAATATGAAAATAAAGTAACAATAAAAGGAGTCGGTACTACAGGAAGCGGTCGCTATTTAGCCGGCGTTATCGTTGGCGCCGATATAGTTAAAAATGAAATTACGGCTCATGCCATAGCTACCACCACTTTTGTCCCCGAGGTCCAGACAATAATTGAAATAGGCGGACAGGACTCAAAAATAATAATCATCCGGGATGGCGTAGTAACTGATTTTGCTATGAATACCGTTTGCGCTGCGGGTACCGGTTCTTTCTTGGACCAGCAGGCGTCCCGTTTAAATATTCCCATTGAACAGTTTGGAGAATTAGCCTTAAAATCTACCGTCCCGGTGCGTATCGCCGGTCGCTGTACGGTATTTGCAGAATCGGATATGATCCATAAACAGCAATTAGGATACAAAATCGAAGATATCATCAATGGATTATGTGAAGCTTTAGTAAGAAACTACTTAAACAACGTTGGGAAAAATAAAGAAATCCTTCCCCCCATCGTTTTCCAGGGAGGCGTTGCCGCCAACCGTGGTATTCGGGAGGCGTTTGCCCGCGCTTTAGGGCAGGACATTATCGTACCAAAACATTATAATGTTATGGGAGCAATAGGAGCTGCAATTTTAGCCAGGGAAGCAACCAACGGTCAAAAAACCAACTTTAAAGGTTTTGCTATTGCCGATTATAATTACGAAACTCGCAGTTTTGAATGTACTTACTGTCCCAACCATTGCGAAATCGCCGAAATTTCCGAGGAAGGAAAAGTTATTGGTCGTTGGGGAGGTCGTTGTCCGCGCTGGGAGGTAATTTAGGTAAAACCACTGTAAATTTTGCCCCCCCTTCGGGATTATTCCGGGCAAAGATTTGCCCCCCATGGGCTTCCACAATCGATTTCGTTATGGCCAATCCAAGCCCGAAGCCTTTACTGCTTCGGGCTTTGTCTACTTTATAAAACCTTTCAAATATTTTTTCCAAATCTTGCTCCGGAATCCCTGGACCGGAATCCTTGACGTGTATTTGGTAATCTTTTTCCCCTTCAATAACTTCAAACTTCACCTTACCTCCTGCTGGAGTGAATTTCAAGGCATTGCTTAAGAGATTTCCTACCACTCGTAAAAGCTTGCTTCTATCGCCAACAACCTTTCCATCCTGAACATTTACTTCCAGCTCAAGTTCGATTCCTTTTTCGAAAAATTGGGTTTTAAATGCATTAAAACAATCCTGGGCAAAATTAGCTAAATCTATTTTTTCAAATTTTAGTTTTTCTCTCCCCTCTTCAATACTGGCTAAATCTAAAAGCTCATTTGCCATAGCTTTTAGTCTTTCTGCTTCCTGTAAAATATTTTTTAAGTGCTCTTCTCGTATTTTTTCATCTGTTACTATACCATCTAAAAGTGCCTCGGTATAGCCCTGTATAATAGTTAAAGGAGTTCGTAACTCGTGGGAAACATTTGCCAAAAACTCACGGCGATTTTGTTCTCTTTTATTATAAGCAATTATATATTTTTCTAACTGAGCAGCCATTTGGTTTATCGTTTGGACTATGTCCCCCAACTCATCCTTACCTTGATAGGAAATCCGGTGACTAAAATCTCTATTGGCAATTTTTTGGGCGGCAGTTTTGATTTGCACCAGCGGTTTTGTAATGGACGTGGATAACCAAAAGGCCAAAATCGTTGCCAAAATAATCCCGATAATTGTGGAAAAAATATTAATTTTAATTAGCTCAAAAAAATTACCACTAATTTCTTTAACCGGTGCCTGAAGTAAAATGGCAAATAACACTCGATCTTGTAATACCACCGGAACTCCCGTAAATAAAACATCCTGTTTTAATAGCTTACTCTCTACTCTAACCGCAACTTTTTTCCCGGAAAGTAAATTTTTTACCAGCTCCTGCGGAATAATATCGGCAGCCCACATTTGACAGCTATTTTGGGGAAAACCGGCGCGACCGGTACAAATTATTACTCTACCTACAGCATCGGTCAATGTAATATTAGCATTTAAATAGCTTCCCATAATCTCCATTTGATGAAATATTTTTTCTATATCTCTTTCGGCCACTATATATTCAGCAAGTTTTTCACCCGCTCGAAATAAGTTTTCCTGTTGCTGCGAAAAATATTTTTGCCCCATATAAATAGTAGTGGTCCATAAAATAGAACTGGTGGCGGCAACCACCAGCAATACTAATGCAAGCCAAAATTTTAATTTAAGGGAATTAATCACCGTTTTTCACCTCAAACTTGTAACCTACTCCCCAAACAGTTTTGATATAGGAAGCTGCCTCTTGCAACTTTTCCCGCAAACGGGTAACGTGAGTATCAACCGTTCGGGCTTCGCCAAAATAATCATATCCCCAAACATTGGCAAGCAACTGTTCCCGCGAAAGAGCTTTCCCTCGATTAGTAACCAAATATAAAAGAAGATCAAACTCTAATGGTGTTAACACTACTTCTTCTCCATTAACCTTTACTTCTCTGGCCTCCGGATGAATTTCTAAAATACCCTGCTTTATAACCGAACTCGCCTCTTTTTCTGGGATACCAGAACTCCTCCGTAAAACCGCTTTTACCCGGGCAACCACTTCCCTCGGACTAAACGGTTTTACCACATAATCGTCAGCACCAATCTCTAAGCCTAAAATTTTGTCAATCTCTTCTCCCCGCGCGGTCAGCATGATTATAGGAACCAGCGAGGTTTTACGTATTTCTTTGGCAATCTCCATCCCATCAATCTCCGGAAGCATCAAATCAAGAATAATTAAATCTATTTTATGCTCGGAAAAACGCTTTAATGCCTCTTTTCCATCCTGAGCTTCCAAAACCAGAAAACCTTCCTTTTCAAGATAAAGCCGCAATACTTCCCGGATCTTTTCTTCATCATCCACCAGAAGTATTGTTTTCATTTTATTTAAAACCTCCCTTTCAGCAACTTCTGCTTTCATTATAACATAATCCGGATATTATTTACCTCAGTTTCTCTTCCACGTAATTTCTATTATTTTCCTTCTACTTAAAAGTCCAAGACGTTTTGGTAATGTTTTACAAAATATCTATTTTCTTTTTGTTCGATACCAATAAAATCAACTCGCGGTTGCAGATGATATAAAAAATTTTCATGAATATAAACCTTTATTGCTTTTTTTAAGGCCGCTTTCTTTTTCTTATTTACCGTTTCTGAGGGAGTACCAAAAGAAATATCCGAACGAAATCTTACCTCAATAAAAACCAGAAACTCACCATCTTGAGCAACAATATCTATTTCCCCACCGCGAATTTGATAATTTCGCGTAAGAATTTTATATCCTTTTTTTCTTAAATACTGTTCCGCCAACTCTTCCCATTTTTGCCCTAACTCTCTTCGATTCATTTTTCCCTCCAGTAGTAAAAAACGGAAAGCCAAAAGGCTTTCCGTTACTTCATGAAAATCATGGCAGCTTGTTGAGCAATTTTAGCCAGCGGAGTTGGGTAAACCCCCAAAACAATTGTTACCGCCATAGTTATTAATAGGGTAAAGTAAATGGAATTGGGAAGAGTTATTGGAGTTTGGTCTTCGGGTTCATCCCGGTATACCACTAAAACCACCCTTAAGTAATAATAGACGGAAACCATGCTCATAATTAAGGCCAACAAAGCAAGCCAACCCCAGTTCTTAATAATGGGGTAGAACAGGTAAAACTTACCGGCAAATCCTGCCAGAGGAGGTATTCCCGCCATAGATAGGAGGGAAACAACCAAAACCGCCGCCATTATTGGTGAACGTTGGGAAAGGCCTGCAAAATCGCGAATTTCTTCCTTTCCAGTTACATTTTCATATACTGTAACTACCGTAAAAGCTCCAATTGTTGCAATAAGATACACACTTAAGTAAAACATTATAGCCTTAAAGCCAGCAAAATCCGCTGCCAAAAACCCAACTAAAATATACCCTGCTTGAGCAATACTGGAGTAGGCCAACATTCTCTTTAAATTGGTTTGTGGAATGGCAACCAAGTTACCTACAACCATTGTTAACGCTGCTAACGTTGCCAATAAACCTACCCAGTGTTCTCTAATTCCCGGAAATGCCAAGTAGAAAAACCTAAAGAATATGGCAAAAGATGCCGCTTTGGAACCGGTAGCCAAAAAAGCAGTAACCGGTGTCGGAGCTCCTTGATAGACATCAGGAGCCCACATGTGAAAGGGCACCGCCGATATTTTAAAGGCAAAACCGGCAAGAACAAAAACCATAGCTAAAACAAAGGTCGGACTTATTCCATTATTTGTTACAATTGCCGCAATATCCACAATATTTAACGTTCTGGTTAGTCCATAGAACAACGATAAACCGTACAGTAAAATCGCCGAGGAAACCCCTGCCAAAATTAAATATTTTATTCCGGCTTCGGCTCCAATTGCCGATTCCCGCTTATAAGCGGCAAGAATAATAAAGGTAATTGTCATTAGCTCCAGACCCAGGTAAAGCGTCAGAAAGTCCGTTGCTGAAACTAAAATCATCATACCCAAGACAGCAAACACTGCAAAGACGAAAAATTCACTGTAATAACCGATCTTTTCCATATATCTTGGAGCAATGGCTGTAACAAAAACACCAGCTAACAAAGACAAAGCTTTAAAGAAAATAGCAACTTTGTCAACCTGATACATTCCTTCAATTGCCATTCCGGTATGTTTCCAGGCAATGGGCATGTAAAGGAAGATTCCCAATAAACCAATAGTGGTAAGATAGCCTATACCTTTTTGCAGATTGCGGGGGGTAATTAAAGCTAATACAAAGAGTAATATCCCCAGGGATAAAACTAAAATTTCCGGAATCAGCAAGAGATAATTGATATTAACACTCATTTAAAACTTCCCCCCTATCGCCATTGTTGCACCAAGTTTGGCCAAGATAGGAGCGACACCGCTATTAACCATATCCATGATTAAAAACGGTAGCACGCCACCAGCAATTAAGACAAAACCTAAAACGACCAAAGGAACCAGTTCGGCACCTTGGATATCTTTTAAATGGTCGTACTCCTCCCGACGAGGCCCAAATAGAGTATAAGCCAAGGCACGTAATACATAAAGAGCAGTTATGATAACCCCGGCAATAGCAATTACCGCCAGGAACTTAGGAATCATTGCTTCGTTTTTCCAGATTCCAACAAAAACCGTAAATTCCGGTACAAAGCTAATTAACCCCGGTAGTCCGAGGGAAGCCATACCGGCCATAACTAAGCCTATAGCTAACTTAGGCGTTTGATGGGCAAGGCCACCTAAGTCAGGTATATAGCGGGTATGAGTTTTTTCGTAAACAAAACCGATCATCGAGAAGAAGAGAGCGGCCATCACACCATGGGCAAACATATTGGCAACAGCCCCGTTTATTCCAATGATGTTTAATGAGGCGATTCCCAAAAGCACGTATCCCATGTGGCTTACCGAAGAGTACCCAACGACGTATTTTAAATCCTTTTGAGCTAAGGCAATTAAAGCCGCATAGGCAACGTTAACCGTTGCCAGGATCGCAATAATCGGCGCCCAGTATTTTGCACCTTCCGGCAGTAAATAAAGGGCAATCCTGATCAAACCGTAACCGCCTATCTTTTTCAAGACCCCGGCGTGAATCATCGATACTGCCGTTGGTGCTCCGGCATAACCATCGGGCGACCAGGAATGAAATGGCCACATCGATAAAAGAGAACCAAAGCCAAAGAGTAAAAAGGGAAAGATTGTTATTTGAAAATCTTTGGGAAAAGCAACTTTTCCTAATGCTTCAATATTCATTGTTGGATATCCCAGCAAATCACTGCTCTTTACAAAAATTGATATTAAACCAAAAAGGAGAAAGGCACTACCTATTAAAAGGTAAATAGTAAGCTTCATACCGGCATATTCTTTTGTAACTCGCTTGGAACTTCCCCAAATTACAACCATGATATAAATTGGAATAACCACAACTTCGTAGAACAACAAGAAAATAAACAAATCCTGGGCTATAAAGGTACCCATAACACCGGCAATTAATAGTAAAAACAGCACGAAAAATTCTTTGGGCCGGTTATTCACATTCCAGGATGCAAAGATAGCTGCAAATCCAAGAAGATTGGTTAACAGTAACATCGGTAAACTCAAACCATCTACCCCGAGGTAAAATTGAACCCCTAAATCCGGAACCCAGTTATACTTTTCGACAAACTGAAAGCCGCCCTTGGCTAAATCGTAGCTGAAAAAGGCAAATACTGATAAAAACAAAGCTACAAACATGGCAAAAGCTGCCACTGATTTAATCGCCTTGTGTTCATCTTTGGGAATAAAGGCAATAACTAATGCCCCAATGATCGGCGCCAAAAGGGTTGCAGTCAGTAATGGAAAATGCATTATTTCCCACCTCCCAAGAATAGCGATGCAAAGGAGGCATCACCAAAAGCAAAGTATAAAGTGATGACAACAATTACCATAAATATTACGAAGGCATAAGTTTGCAGATTTCCGGTGGTTGTATAACGCAGTACCGCTCCGGAACCACGGGTAATTGCCCCTATACCATTAACAATTCCATCAACGATATATAGGTCAAACCAGTACAAAATTTTCCCCATGCCGTCCACAACCATTTGGTTAAACCAGAGGTAGATTTCATCAATGTAATATTTGTTGTAAGAAAGCTTATAAAGAACCCCAAATTTTTCGGCAACTTTATCCGGGTCAATAGCTTTTTTCAGGTACATTAAATAGGCAAGATAGATACCGGCTAAGGCCACCAAGACAGAACTTCCCATTAAAACATAATCCGGTTCAGCATGGTGAAACTCACCCATTCTCACCCAGTAGCCAAACCCTTTTTCTAACCAGGGAAGCCCGACCCAACCCCCTACAATGGAAAAGAATGCTAAAATCAACAAAGGTATACGCATATTCCAGGGAGCTTCATGCGGATGATTCTCAGGCTTTTCCGGTCCAAAAAAGGCGGTAAAGACCTGTCTAAACATATAAAAGGCAGTCAAAAAGGCAGTTACCAGCGCTAACCAAAAAAGCGGCGTATAAATACCCGGAGCTTCATGGGCTGCTTCTTTAACTACCAGTAAAATCTCATCCTTACTCCAGAATCCTGCAAGAGGTGGTATTCCGGCAATGGCTAAAGCCCCTATGACAAAGGTCCATGTAGTCCAGGGCATCTTTTTATACAAACCACCCATTTCGTGAATATGGGCTTTTCCGTGAAGTGCATGAAGAACTGACCCGGCACCCAGGAACATTAAAGCTTTAAAGTAAGCATGGGTCATTAAATGAAACATGGAAGCGGTTAAGCTTGCTGCCCCTAAAGCTAACATCATATACCCAAGCTGGCTTATGGTAGAATAAGCAAGAATTCGCTTCATTTCCGTTTGAGTTAAAGCAATGGTTGCGGCAAAAAAGGCTGTAAAACCACCAATTATCGCCACAACATGCATCGCGGTAGGTACGGCTTTAAAGAGGAAAAGGATTCGACCTACCAGGTAAACACCTGCCACAACCATGGTGGCCGCGTGAATTAAAGCACTAACAGGTGTGGGACCTTCCATAGCATCGGGAAGCCAGACGTGTAGCGGAAACTGGCCGGATTTACCAATTGGACCCAAGAATAAAACAACCAAAACCAAGGTTAAGGTTCCCGCTGAAACATAATTCTGAAAGTTAACGGCTTTTTCCGCAAGTTCGGGAATGTTTAAGGTTCCAAAAATAAGTTGCAGAGACAATAAACCGATCAATAAACCAAAGTCCCCTACCCGGGTGGTTATAAAAGCCTTTTTAGCAGCTTCCCGGGCGGAATCTTTATAAAACCAGAAACCAATGAGCAGATATGAACAAAGACCAACTAATTCCCAGAAAACAAACATCTGCAGCAAGTTACTCGATAAAACAAGCCCCAACATTGATGCCGCAAACAACGAAAGATAAGCATAAAAACTCGAAAATCCTGGGTCTCCTTCCATGTAACCGAGGGAGTAAATTTGTACCAGTGAGGCAACCAGGGTAACTACCCACAGCATCATAGCCGAGGTAGGATCAAGCATAATCCCCACATCTATCCTAAGACCCGGCATGGAAAACCAGCGGGTTGTATAAACCATGGATTTCTCAATTAATTCGGGTTGAGTATAAACACCATATACTACAGCTACAGCTAAAACAAAGGAGGTAAGAATCATTAAAATGGAAAAGGTTGAACTTGCCTTGGGCCACGGCCACAGCAAAAGGGCTATCACCGCAAACGAGATTGCCGGGAGGAGCGGAATTAACCATGCATTGTGCATTGCAAACTCTACCATTTTTTCACCTACCCTTCAATAGCTACCATTTTAAGAAATTAAATTCATCCAAGGAAATAGTTTCTTTATTTCTGTACATAGATATTACTATACCAAGACCTACCCCAACTTCTGCAGCAGCAACCGCAATTACAAAAAGGGCCATTAACTGTCCGTAAAAACCATCAACACCTATATATTTGTTTATGGCAATTAAATTTAAATTTACGGCATTTAACATTATCTCCGTTGATACCAGTACTGTAATGGCATTTTTCTTGGAAAGAACGCCAAATAGGCCAATTGCAAACAACACCGCACTTAAAAGCATGTAATGGGCTAAGGTAATCATTTCTGCGGCTTCACCTCCAAAGCCAAGATAATGGCACCAATAAGAGCCACTAAAAGCAAGACTGCCGCAACTTCAAAGGGAATTACAAACTTCCCAAACATTAAATCAGCCAGTTTATTAATGGCCATCGGATCAACTAAAGGACGTTCGGCTAAGTTCCAGGGGGTTTTAACAACTACCCAGGATAATCCTATAAATACCAAGAAGCTGATAATTGCTCCGGGGATGGTTAAGCGGTTAAAAAGGTTGGTTTCGTGTAAATCACTTCTTTTGGTTAACATCACCGCAAAAACGACCATTATTGAGACCGCACCCGCATAAACCACCAGCTGAACTCCTGCGAGAAAACCCGCATCTAACATAAGGTAAGTTACTGCCATTAAGACAAAGGTTGCTGCTAAAAAAAGCACACTGTGAACAATGTTACGCATAAAGACAACCCCTAAAGCCGAGAAAATAAGTAAGAAAGCTACAATAGCAAAGGCTATAACCTCTCCATTAAGCATTTTCGCTCCCCTCCCCGGTCGTTATCTCCTCTCTTTTAAAAAGAGTTAATTTTATGTCTTCTATCCGGTACTTTGCTAATTCGTATTCCTGATTAAAAACAAGAGCATTAGTGGGACAGGCTTCAACACAAAGACCACAAAAGAGGCAGTATTTCATCTCCATTTCGTAGGAAGCAAGTTTTCGCTTGTTGTTTTCATCTTTAATGCTCCCCACTTTGATTACTTTATTTGGGCAAGCCTGCTGACATAACCCACAAGCAATACATTTTTCACTGTGGAGGGTAAATGAACCATGAAACCTTGGAGGCAGTTTTTCCTTGTGTTCCGGATATTCCAAAGTCACCGGTTTTTTCCATAATTCCTTAAAAGTAATTGCAAGTCCCTTTAATAAACCAGTACCATTTAACTTTGTCATTTTTATCACCACCTAATCATCCGGTAAAGATACAATCCAAAGCCCGTAATAAAAATATTGGCTAACGAGACCGGTAAAAGGAATTTCCAGGCAAAATTTAACATCTGGTCTATCCGGATCCGCAAGAAAGTCCAGCGGGTCCACATGTAAAGTGTAATCACAAAGTACATTTTGATGATAAACCAGAGCCAGGAAGGGATAAATGTCCATCCAAAGGGAGCATTCCACCCGCCTAAGAACAGGGTAGTAACCATTATTGCCCCAATCATGAAATTGGTATACTCAGCCAAGAAGAAAAGTGCAAAGTTCATGCCGCTGTATTCGGTATAAGGTCCGGAGATAATTTCCGATTCCCCTTCCACCAGGTCAAAAGGTGTTCTTTTAAACTCCGCATTTACGGCAATGAAGTATATTAAGAAACCAACCGGTTGTAAAAAGATAAACCAAACCTTTTGCTGTGCTGCAACGATATCGGAAAGCTTCATCGACCCCGCCATCATCACTACGCTTAACATTGCTAAAATTACGGGCATTTCATAGCTCAACATCTGGGCAACAGAGCGCATTGCTCCCAAAAGCGAATATTTGTTATTAGACGACCAACCTGCCATCCACAAAACAATGGTTTCAACGGAAGTAATTGCCACAAGATATAAAACCCCGAGATTTAAGTCGTATGGTACCATTCCCTTACCAAAAGGAATTACCAAAAATAGCATTACGGGAATGGTAAATATTAAAACCGGAGCTAAGAGGTACGGCCAGCGGTCAACGTTATTTGGAATAAAGATTTCTTTCGCAAATAACTTCACGGTATCGGCAACCGTTTGGAAAATTCCCCGGGGTCCAACCCGGTTAGGACCTAAGCGAGCCTGTACCCAGGCACCAAACTTCCGGTCATAGTAAATTAAAAATAAGGCGTTTAGGAATAAAAACGCTAAAACACCCACTACAGCCAGTAACATTAAAAAAACATCGGTTACCAACGGTAAAAAATGTTGACTTTCCAGCCAAGTTCTTAAACCCTTAGCCATTCCTACAAATAAATTTTCACCCATAGACTCTCTCCCCTACTGTTAAATTAACAGTCCACATCACCCAAAACAACATCAATACTTGCAAAAATGGTGATAAAGTCCGCCAATTTAGTTCCGATTAATAATTCCTTTAACATCCCAATATTGATAAATGAAGGTCTTCTTACATGCATCCGGTAAGGCTTGGTTGAACCATCACTCACCACATAGTAACCAAGAATCCCTTTGGGAGCTTCTACTTCGTGGTAAACCTCCCCCACCGGCGGTTTAATAACCTTTGGCACCTTGGCCATGATAGGACCTTCCGGAATCATCTCCAGAGCTTGTTCAATAATTTTTACCGATTGCCTGATTTCTGCCAACCTAAGATAAAAACGGTCCCAGCAGTCACCGTTAGCCCCAGTAGGTATATCAAATTCAAAACGGTCATATACGCTGTAGGGCCGATTTTTTCTTAAATCAAACTTATAGCCAGAAGCCCTTAAATTTACACCACCCCATCCCCAGGCTAACGCTTTTTCAACGGAAACCGGTGCAAGCCCTTTAGTTCTGGCAAGAAAAATCTCATTTCCCGCCAAAAGTCCTTCTTCTTCATCAACCCCATCCAGGATTTTGGGCAGGTATTCCTTTGCTTTTTCAATAAATCCTTCGGGAAGATCGTCGGCTACTCCACCTATCCGCATAAAGCTAAAGGTCATGCGGGAGCCAGTCAGCATTTCCAAAAGTTCTAACACTAACTCCCGGTCCCTGAAGGGATACATCCAGCCGGTATAACTTCCCATATCCAAAGACATACTGGCTAAAAAAACGTGGTGGCTGGCAATCCGAGATAGCTCTGTAGCAATAACCCGGATAAATTCAGCTCGTTCCGGGACTTCAATTCCCATAAGTTTTTCAATAGCCTGCACATATCCTAAATTGTAGGACATCGCACCAAGGTAATCCATACGGTCGGTATAGGGAATTACCTGGGTATAAGTACGATCTTCCGCTAATTTTTCAATTCCACGATGCAAGTAACCAACCACTGGTTCGGCATCGACAATGGTTTCACCGTCTAACTTTAAGATAATCCGAAACACCCCGTGGGTGCTTGGGTGCTGCGGACCAACGTTTATTGATATTTCCTGGGTTTTTAGCATTTAAATCCACCTCTACCTGTTGGATTGAACCTTATAATCCTTTCTTAAGGGAAAACCTTCAAAATCCTCGCCTAAAAACACCCGGGTCAAATGGGGATGATTTTCAAAAACAATCCCCATTAAATCATAAACCTCCCGCTCCTGCCAGTCAGCAGCTGGCCAGATGGAAAAAGCTGAAGGTATCCGAGGATTTTCTCTGTTAACGCTTGTTTTTACGGTAATAATGTCATAGTTGTTTAAAAAAGATTCCACGTGGTATACAATTTCAAATCTTTCCGGCGGATAATCAACGGCAGTTAAATTGGTTAAAAGTTCAAAACCCATATCTTTAATTTCCCGCAAAACGTTTAATATTTCATCCTTGTTTTTCACAATAATAGCATCGTTATTTAATTCCACATCGTACTTTCCATGCAAACGGTCATAAACCTCATTAACGTTCATTATCTTTTCACCACCCGGGGATTTTGAATCTTTCTTTTAAGTTCTAACCAGCCATAAAGAAGGGCTTCAGGCCTTGGAGGACAACCAGGTATATAAACATCCACCGGTAAAAAGGTATTTGCCCCGGGGACAACATGATAAGAATCAACAAACGGTCCGCCGGATATAGCACAGCTTCCCATCGCAATGACATATTTCGGCTCCGCCATCTGCTCGTACAACCGTAATACCAGAGGCTGCATCTTTTTGGTGATTGTACCTGCAACAATCATTAAATCCGCATGTCGCGGGGAGGGTCGCCAAACTTCATATCCAAAACGTGAAAAATCATACTTTGGTCCCCCAGCTGCCATAACTTCAATAGCACAGCAGGCAAGACCAAAGGTTAACGGCCAAAGGGAATTACCCCGAGCCCAGTTAAATACTGCATCCAAAGTAGTGAGAAAGACGTTCTTCCCAATTAATTTTTCTTCTTCGCTTTGAATAGTTTTTATTTCCATTCTAACGCCCCTTCCTTCCAGGCATACCACAAGCCTAAAACTAAGATTCCAATAAATATTACCATTTCAACAAAGGCAAACAAGCCTAAAACATTAAAACGGACAGCCCACGGGTAAAGAAATATTGTCTCCACATCAAACAAAACAAATACCAAAGCATACATAAAATAATTCCCTTTAAACTGCACCCAGGTCGGTCCAATAGTTTCCAGTCCGCATTCATAAGTCTCCCGCTTTATGAGAGACTTACTTTTGGGTGACAGTAAGTAATTTAAAACTAAAATAATTATGGATAAGAAGAAACCCGTGAGAAAAAAGATTAAAATAGCACCTTTTGGGCTTAGCACCCCTTTCCCTCCTTCCCTTTTATTGTTTATATAAAAAATACATAATACACCCATTTAATTATATTCAACATAAATATCGCTTATACCTTTTCAAACAGCTTTAATTGTCCATAAAAACTTTTTATAGGTTCAAAACTTTTACGATGAATCGGTGAAGGGCCTAAAAGCTCTAAAGCTTCCCGGTGTTCTCTTGTTAAGTACCCTTTATTTTTTTTAAAGCCGTAACCGGGAAAATCTTTATCGTACTGTTCCATAATTTTATCCCTGATAACTTTTGCCAAAATCGACGCACAGGCAACGGCAAACGAAATCTCATCGGCCTTAACCATGGATACCTGTTTACCCGAAAATCCAGTAAGCTTCAGGGCATCCAAAATTAACGCTTCGGGTTTTATACTTAAACTATCGAGGGCAGCTTTAAAGGCAAATTTTGTCGCTTGGTAGATGTTTAACCGGTCAATTAAGTCCGGCCCTACCACCGCCACCGACCAATCGGTTACCAAATTGATGATTTCCTCAAAAAGTTTTTCCCGTTTTTTCGACGAGAGTTTTTTAGAATCGTCAACCTCGGGAATATAAATCCCCGGTTTAATTACCACAATAGCAGCCACCACGGGCCCCGCTACTGGGCCGCGACCAGCTTCATCGCCCCCAGCAACCAGTTCATAACCGGAAGAAAATAGCTGGTTTTCAATTTGCAGATTAAAAGGTAAATTATTGTCTAATGTTTTCATAACCAAGGTAATATTCGCTATTTTATCGAATTTTCCCTGCAAAATTAAATTAATTTTAAAGTAATTTTAAAGTTATATTTTTCACATTTAATCCAGTGTATATTTACCTAAGAGACCCTGACGAAATTCTTTTAAAATTACCAAAGCTACTTTTTGGTAATCAATTTCCTCTCCCCGTAAAAATAAGCCTCTTCTACGCCCAATTTTTTCATAAATTTCATTAAGATTTTCCGAACCGTTTAAGTTAAATCTATTAAAAAATTCCGGTTTACGATAAGTGCACAGTATTTTTAATAGCCAATTGGCAACTTCAATAACCGGTAATACTTCGTCACTTATGGAACCAGTGGCGCCTAACTTTAAGCCAACTTCCATATCTCCCAATTTCGGCCATAAAACTCCTGGAGTATCCATTAATTCCAGTTTATCGGAAAGTTTAATCCATTGTACACCTCTCGTCACCCCCGGTTTGGCACCGGTTTTTACCGAACGCTTTAATAACCGATTGATAATGGTTGATTTACCTACATTGGGAATCCCAACCACCATTCCCCGTAAAGGCCTGGGGCGAAGCCCTTTTCCGGACCACTTTTCTTTATACTGTCCGTAAACTTTTTCGATAATGTTCCAGACCTCTTTTAAACCGCCTGTTGCTTTCGATTCAACCAAACAGTAATAAACTCCTTCTGGCCAGGGAAGTTTTTTTAAAATTTCTTCGGTTTTTTCGACATCGGCCAGATCTTTTTTATTGAACAAAACAATTCTTGGTTTATTTTTGCATATTTCTTCAATATCGGGATTTTTACTGGACAAAGGAATACGAGCATCTCTTATCTCCAAAACTACATCCACAAGTTTTACCTGAGCAAGTAAGGCTTTTTTTGTTTTGAACATGTGACCAGGATACCAATTTATCATCAAAAAGGCTTCTCCCTTCTTAAAAATTTACAAATTTACCTACAATGAAAAAAGGGACGAATCCTCGTCCCTTTTTATCGCCGCTCAGCAATTCTGGCAGCTTTACCCGTGAGCTTTCTTAAGTAGTAAAGTCTTGCCCTTCTTACCTTACCACGACGGATAACTTCAATTTTTTCAATTCGCGGGGAGTGTAAGGGAAATGTCCGCTCAACGCCAATACCGTAAGAAACCCGGCGAACGGTGAATGTGGCACTTAATCCAGAGCCTCTTTTCCTTATAACAACTCCCTCATAGGGCTGGATTCTTTCCCGGTTACCTTCAATAACTTTAAAGTAAACTTTTACAGTATCACCGGGACGAAACTCAGGAAGGTCTTTTCGTAACTGTTCTTCTTCCAAAGATTTTAGTAAATCCATTACTTTTTCCCTCCTTCCGGCACGTTCATGGAGCCCCTGTCCAGCGGAACGTTTGGTAAGCGTAAAAATTATAACATTTATTTCTTGGCCATGCAATAGCCTTATTTACAAAACCATTCTTCCCCCAAAAGGCGGTCTAAAATAATAGCTACAGCGCTTCTAACACTTAAATGGTTATAATCGGTAGGTCCGTATATCGGTTCTAAAATATAGTTAGCACTTTCCATAACCTCTCGGACCAGTCCCCACCCGGTACCAAAAAGTAAAAGGTACGGATTTTCGTCATCCTTAATCTTTTTCCTTAAAAAATTATAACTCACCGTGTTGGGATATAAGCGCGCATCAGTGCTTACAGTTAATGGTTTTTTCCCTTCAATTTTTTCTATATCAAGCATTACATCTTCTAAACTATCAACTAATTTTACAATACGAAACGCTTCCTTACGGTCTGGATTATAACTGGCCCCGTAGCCCTCCTGCCAAAAGTTCAACACTTTGTTTATTAATTGCTTCATGGTAGAGGAAGGATGCACAATATAATAATTTTTTATACCATACGTCCGCGAAGAACGCGCAATGTCATGGATATCCAGATTGGTAACCGATGTAGTAACAACTTCCAAATGCTTATTATAAACCGGGTGATGGACAAGGGCCAGGTAAACATTGCCCAAACCTATTCGCTCCTTTCTGGAATCTCATCTATTAACATCGCCAATTCAAAAAAGCCCTGCCATAAAAGAATTTTTTCTTCTTTGGTAAGCCCCCTTACTTTTAGTAAATCCCGGCGCCGAAAAAGAGTATTTAGAAGGGATTGTTTTTTTCGCCATAAATCTATTTTTTTATGATTACCCGAAAGCAAGACCTCCGGAACTTCCAGTCCTCGGAAATTTCGAGGACGGGTATAGTGAGGATACTCTAAGAGCAGGTCACTAAAACTTTCCTCCTCGGCCGATACTTCATCACCCAACACTCCGGGAACCAAACGAGCCACCGCATCGATAATTACCATAGCGGCAATTTCACCGCCGGTTAATATGTAATCACCAATCGAAATTTCTTCATCAACAATTAACTGGCGAACTCGCTCGTCAATACCTTCATAGTGACCGCAAATAAAAATTAAATGTTCCTTTTGGGAAAGCTCCCGGGCAAGCTTTTGATTAAATTTTCTTCCTTGAGGTGAAAGCATGATGGTAAATGAATTGTTCTTGGGAATTGCTTCGTATGCCTTAATTATAGGTTCAACTTTCATGACCATACCGGCACCACCACCGTAAGGTTTATCATCGGCCTGGTGATGCCGGTCAGTAGTAAAATCGCGAATATTAATGTAGTTTATTGTTATTATCCCTTTTTCTTGGGCCTTTTTTAAAATACTGCTGTTAAGGGGTCCGTAAAACATTTCAGGAAAAAGAGTTAAGATATCTATTTTCATTATTTTTTTTCCTCCAACATCCCCGGCAAAAGTTCAACCTTGATAAAACCTTCGGGTAAATTTACTTCTTTAACGAATACCTTAATAAAAGGCAGGAGCAATTCTTTATCATGGATGGTATCAATAACCAACAAATCATTAGCGGGATTTTTTAAAACCGTACGAACTACCCCTATTTTCTGGTAATTTAAATCATAAACGGTAAGGCCTTTTAATTGAAAAAGGTAAAACTCATTTTCTTTAAGCTGGACAATTTCGTTTTTTGGGATTTTCAGGTAACCAAAGATTAACTTATTTGCCTCTTTAATATCATTAATTTCCATAAATTTTACTAAAATTCGCTCGGCCTGTAATTGCACCTCTTCGATACGCAGGGGAAAAATCTCATCTTCTTTTTCCCAAAATACCCTTTCGGTATTTAAAAACCGCTGAGGATGATCGGTTAAGGGTTCTACTTTTACCCATCCATCAATCCCAAAGGTTCCAAGAACGTAGCCTATAGCAATTAAATTATTCATTTCCCATCACCTTTTAAAAAAAAGGGGCAAAAAGCCCCTTTTTATACTATCTCTAAGATTACTTTCTTTTTTTCTTTCGAAGCTGCAGCCTTAACCAGTGTTCGTAAAGCTTTAGCAATTCTACCTTGCTTACCAATAATTTTTCCCACATCTTGAGGTGCAACTTTTAATTCAATTAAGATTGCTTTTTCGCCTTCGGCAACGGTTACTACCACTTCATCCGGATTATCAACCAACGATTTTGCTAAAACCTCAACTAATCCTTTCATAAGTCCACCTCTCGGTGTCTATTTTTGCTGAAATTTTTGTAAAACCCCGGCTTTTCTAAAAAGAGCGCGGGCAGTTTCGGTTAGCTGGGCACCTTTTTTAAGCCAGTCCAGAGCTTTTTCTTCGTTAATAACTACTGCCGCCGGCTGCTTCACCGGATCATAATAACCAATCTCATCAATAACGCGGCCATCCCGCGGCGAACGGGCATCGGCCACTACCACCCGATAAAAGGGATTATTCTTTGCCCCCATTCTTTTCAAGCGTATTTTTACTGCCATTATTTCACCTCCCTTATTAGGTTTCCAATTGCTATTTTATGAAAAGAAGGGAAACTTAATTTTTTTGCCTTTTTTTAACTGTTTCTCCATACCACCAAATTGTTTCATCAATTTCTTCATCTGTTCAAATTGCTTTAACAACCGGTTAACCTCTTGAATCGAAGTTCCGCTACCTTTAGCAATACGCTTTTTTCGGCTACCATCAATAATTTCCGGCTTTCTTCTTTCTTCGGGAGTCATGGAATAAATAATAGCTTCGATGTGTTTTAGCTCTTTTTCATCAACCATCCCCGCAATATCTTTTACTTTACCCATCCCAGGAATCATTCCCAGTAATTGCTCTAACGGCCCCATCTTCTTTATTTGCTGCATGGAATCCAAAAAATCTTCTAAATCAAACTCCCTGCTTTTTAATTTTTCCTGCATTTTCTGGGCTTTTTCTGCATCTAAGGCTTCTTTAGCTTTTTCAATCAGGGTTAAAACGTCACCCATACCCAAAATACGGGAAGCCATTCGATCTGGATAAAAGGGCTCCAAGTTTTCAATTTTTTCACCCATTCCCGCAAACTTAATCGGGCATCCGGTTACAGCCTTAACCGATAAGGCTGCACCCCCTTTGGTATCCCCATCTAATTTGGTAAGAATCACCCCGGTTAAACCTAACTCATCGTTGAAACTTTTTGCCACATTTACCGCATCCTGACCGGTCATGGCGTCCACAACCAACAGTATCTCGTGGGGATGAACCACATCCTTGATTTTCTTTAGTTCATCCATCAATTCTTCATTGATGTGCAAGCGTCCTGCAGTATCAATTATGACGTAATTTTTTAAGTTTGACTTGGCAAAATTAATCGAAGCTTTGGCAATATCTACCGGTGACTGCTCTCCCATCGTAAATACCGGCACGTCAATGGAATCGCCTAAAACCTGGAGCTGTTTGATTGCCGCTGGGCGGTAAACGTCCGCAGCTACTAAAAGCGGTTTCTTCCCCTGTTTTTTTAATAAATAGGCTAACTTGGCAGCGGTAGTAGTCTTACCGGCCCCCTGCAAGCCCACAAGCATAATAATCGTTGGAGGCGAACCAGCATCATTTAATTTTGCATTGGTTTTTCCCATTAAATTTATTAATTCTTCATGAACAATTTTTATTACCTGCTGCCCTGGGGTTAAACTTTCCAGTACTTCATGACCAACTGCTTTTTCTTTTACTTTAGCAATAAAATCTTTGACTACCTGAAAATTAACATCAGCTTCCAAAAGAGCTATCCGCACTTCCCTGAGTGCCAGGTTAACATCTTCTTCGGTTAATCTTCCCTTACCTTTTAGCTTTTTAAAAACTTCCTGAAGTTTATTTGACAGGTTTTCAAAAACCATTTCATCCGCTCCCGCTAATCAAATAAATTTTTAATTTCTTCAAAATAAGGTAATAAAAGTTTATAGTTATCTTCACCCAGTAACTCTTGCATTTTCGTTAGGATATTATTATACCGGGCTATTTTTTGTTCATTTTTTCTTAATAAACCGAGTTTTTCTTCAAAAATGTTTAACTGCCGTATAGCCCGCTGTAAAATGTCATAAACTCCCTGCCGGCTTATTTTTAAATACTCGGCAATTTCCGCTAAAGACCAATTTTCGATATAATAAAGTTCAAGAATTTCCCGTTGTTTTTCGGTCAATAAACCTCCATAAAGTTCTAACAAGCTTCCGTTTCGGGCAAATTCATCAATCATTTTTTCACCTGTCAAGTATTTAACCTTTACAGTAGTATTTTATTTATATATACTTAAATTGTCAAGGAAAAAAGAAGGAGGCAAGAAAATGGAACTTATTACCTTGGAGCAAGCTTTAACCTTAACCCGTCAGGATATCCGGGACCTCTACCGTGAGTACGTTAACGAAAGTTTAGCAACCCTTTTAAGTTTATTGGAATTTGATAAACAGTTTGTTAAAGCTAAGGGAACAAAAGTTTGGGACAATGAGGGAAATATTTATCTCGACTTTTTAGGAGGTTATGGTAGCTTAAACTTCGGTCACAATCCAGAGGAAATCTGGGAAGCGGTAAAAATGGTGGAAGAACTGCCCAATCTTTTGCAGGCCTCGATAGGTCAGTTAATTGGAGCAGCTGCCTACAATTTAGCAAAAATAACTCCTGGTAATTTAAAGCGGGTATTTTTTGGTAATTCTGGAGCAGAAGCTGTGGAAGGAGCGCTGAAGCTCGCCAGAATTTATACCGGGCGTCCGGGCATTGTTTATGCTCACAATTCTTTTCACGGAAAATCTTTTGGCGCCCTTTCCGTTACCGGTAGGCAAAAGTACCAAACACCTTTTACCCCCCTCTTACCCGAATGCTATCCCGTAACATACGGAGATTTAGACGAATTGGAGAATATCTTAAAATCTAAACCCATCGCAGCCTTTATTGTAGAACCGATTCAAGGTGAGGGTGGCGTTATTGTTCCTCCGCAAGGCTATTTAAAAAATGCATTAGAACTTTGCCATAAATACGGAGCGCTGTTAATAGTGGATGAAATCCAAACCGGTTTTGGTAGAACTGGCAAAGTCTTTGCGGTAGAATATGACGAAATTGTCCCCGATATCATGTGTGTGGCTAAATCCCTGGGCGGTGGAGTTATGCCTGTGGGTGCGTATATAACCACTGATACTATCTGGAAAAAAGCTTACGGGTCCACCGATAAAGCAACCCTGCATACTTCTACTTTTGGTGGAAATACTAAGGCAATGGCAGCAGTAATCAAAGCAATTGAACTTTTAGTGAAGTGGGATTTAGCAAAAAAAGCCAAAGAACTTGGGGATTACTTATTGAGCCAGTTAAGTTCACTGCAAACCTCCTATCCCCTGATTAAAGAAGTCCGAGGTAAAGGTCTTTTAATTGGGCTCGAATTCAACGAACCCCAGGGCTTATTAAATAAAATTCCCGGGCTAACAAATCTCGCCCGGGAGTATACCGGCAGCTTTGTCGCTGGACTGTTAATGAATAAGCACAGGATTATTACCGCATATACCCTGAATAATCCTAATGTAATTCGCTTAGAACCACCCCTTATTGTAGAAAAAGAAGAATTGGACAGGTTAATCTATGCTTTAAAGGATATTTTTGAAAGCCACAGTAGTTTTTTAGGGGTAGCATCGGCCAACCTTAAAACGGTTATCGGCTCCCTTTTTAAGAGATAACTTGTAAAATGAAAAACTTCAAATAATACGTTTCGGGTGAGGAGAGGAGCATCGGGTGATCTTTAGCTTGCCGCCGGGCTTCAATAATCCTCACTCTTTTTTTGGCATCAAACGCCGCCTCAGAAATCACATTCCAGAATAAATCTTCGGTTAAATGATACGAACAGGAACTGGTGACTAAAATACCCCCTTCATTTAAAAGCTTTAAGGCCCTTAGATTTATCTCTTTATAACCCCTTATGGCACCAGGTAAAGCTTCTTTACTTTTGGTAAAGGCAGGAGGATCTAAAATTACAATATCGAAATTTGCTCTATTCTTTTCCAGTTCGCGCAGGTAGTCAAAACAGTTCGCCTCGATAAAGAAAATTTTATCCTGAAATCCGTTTAATACAGCATTTTCCTGGGCCCGGGTTATCGCCTCGGAAGAAATATCTACCCCAATTACTTCTTTTGCTCCAAACCCGGCAGCATAAACGGAAAAAGCTCCCGTATGACAAAAACAATCCAGTACTTTTTTTCCACGGAAAAAAGGTTTTAAAGCTAAACGATTTTCTCTCTGGTCCAAAAAATAACCGGTTTTATGACCTTCTTTTATATTCACCGAAAATTTAAAGCCATTTTCGTTAATTACCACCAGTTCCGGTACTTCGCCAGCTAAGAGTCCGGTTGCAAGGGGTAATCCCTCCTTGGCCCGCACCGGAACATCGCTTCTTTCATAAATACCCTTGGGGTTTATAACTTCCATTAAGGCCTCAACAATTAACGGTTTTAATTTTTCAATACCATAAGTTAAACTCTGCAACACCAAGTAATCTCCAAAGCGGTCCACAATTAAACCGGGAATTTGATCGGCTTCTCCGTATATCAAACGGTAAGCATCGGTATTGGAAACTACCGAGGAACGATACTGATAAGCTTTAATTATTTTCTTTTTAATCCAGTCATAGTTTATTTCTTCGTCGTGAAAAGACATTATTCTTACCGCAATTTGAGAGTTACTATTATAATAACCAATTCCTACAAAACGGTTATTATGGTCCAAAACACGAACTAATTCCCCCGGAGAATACGGGTATTGAGCGGCTAATTCGGTTTTATAAATCCAGGGATGGCCTCTGTAAACCCGATGGTTTCTCCCTTTTGTTAGACGTACCGTTTGCACATTATCTACCCCGCAACTAATTTTAATCCGCGTTTGTTTGCTTCAAATTTAATTTTTTCCTCATCAAGGCGTGTTAGCTGTCTCTTTTCCATGATAACTTCCCCATCGACAATTACCGTATCCACATCGGCTCCTTTGGCCGAATAAGCAATTAAGTTAAAAATGTTATGCCTGGGATAAAAATTGGTTTCATTGGTATTAAGTAAAATTATATCGGCTTTATATCCTTCCTGAAGTAAACCAACTTCCGTTAACCCCAAGGCCCTGGCACCCAAACTCGTTGCCATTGCGATAGAAGTTTTGGCGTTTAAGGCTTCCGGATTCATGCTGCTTACTTTTTGTAAGTAAGAAGCCGTACGTAATTCTTCAATCATGTCCAGGTCATTGTTACTTGCAGCCCCATCAGTGCCCAATCCTACTAAAACCCCGGCTTCTAACATTTTTGCCACCGGAGCAATTCCCGATGCTAACTTCATATTGCTTTGGGGGTTATGAATGGCACCGACTTGATAACGTTTGAGAATCTGAATTTCCTCGTCATCAACATATACTAAGTGGGCTCCTATGGTTTTTACCTCAAATAAGCCTAAGCTTTCTAAATGTCTGACCGGCGTTGTTCCATATCTTTCCTTGATAATACTTATTTCATCTAAAGTTTCGCTAATATGGATGTTTATCGGAACATTTAATCTTTTTGCTTCCCAAATTACATCCTTTAAAAATTCTGGAGGACATGTATAGGGAGCATGAGGTGCCAATGCGGTAGTTATCCGACCATTGGCCTTCCCCTGCCACTTTTCAATAAAATCTACACTTTCCTTAAGTCCCTTTTCGCCGTTAGCCGGGTCTATAGCAACCATACCACGGCTTAATATAGCCCGAATACCGCTTTGTTCAACAGCATGAGCAACTTCATCCATGAAAAAATACATGTCGCAAAATGTAGTAGTTCCGCTCTTAATCATTTCCACTATTCCCAAAAGACTTCCCCAGTAAACATCTTCGCCGGTTAAGCGGCTTTCACTGGGCCAAATAACATTATTTAACCAGTCCATTAAAGGAAGGTCATCGGCTGCTCCCCGAAATAAGGTCATGGCTACATGCGTATGGCCATTAATTAAACCCGGTAAAGCTACTTTATTGCTCCCGTCAATTATTTTTAAATTTTCTTTTTCATTTACCTCAATATCTACACCGATTTTAGAAATCTTGTTTCCCTCAATTAAAATATCGTTTTCAACCGCTGCAAACTTCTTTAAGTCTAAAACCGTAGCATTTTTTATTAGGATTGTCAATTCGTTCACCATCCCCGGTTAAAAAAGTTTTTTTAGGTAATTAATTTCTTCCGAACTTAAAATATGTGGCCTACGTACCTTTAATGCCGCTAAATAAATTTCCGCACATTTTTCTACAATTCGACAAAGGTTAAAGCAGACATCAAGATTTTCTCCCATGGTAATAAGACCATTGTTGGCCAGCAAAAAAGCATTATTGGCAAAAGCCTTTTCCTTTATTTCTAACAAATAACTTTCAGAATCAATATAAACCGACTTAAGTAAAGGCACGTCTTTTCCAATAGACCGTACCATTTCCGGCAAAATAACCGGCAATGGTTCATGTAATACCGAAAGTGCAGTACAGTGTACGGGGTGAGCATGAATGATAGCACGGACATCCGGACGAACGTTATAAATTTGCCGGTGGAGTTTTAAATTAAATTTTGCTTGATTTTCTCCCTCTAAAATATTCCCCTCCATATCCACAATTAAGACGTCAAAGGTACTTAAGCAAGCCATATCTGGAGTAAGGGGAGTAATTACTACCACTTTCTCTTCCGGTATATACACACTCAAACTACCCCAGTTATAAAACATTAACCCGTACTGGCAAAGTTTTTGCGTTGTTCTAACTATCTTTTCCTTTAATTTTTCAACACTTAGCTTCATTTAAACCCCTTCTCTTTAACCAAATAAATATTCTTTTTGGTCATCGGTTAACTTGTCTATTTCGATATTAAGCGATTTTAATTTATATAGAGCAACTTTTTCATCAAGTTCGTTTGGTAAATTATAAACTTTAGGTAATAATTCATCATGTTTTTCCAAAAGATACAAAACCGCCAAGAGCTGTAATGAAAAAGAAAGATCCATAATTTCCGCCGGATGCCCTTGTCCCGCAGCCAAGTTTACCAAACGGCCTTCGGCAATAACGTTAAGCTGCCGGCCATCAGGGAGGATATAACCGGTTACCTTTGGCCTCACTTCGCGGATTTCCACTGCCATAGCTTTTAACTCATCGAGGTTGATTTCCACATTAAAATGACCGGCATTGGCAAGAATTGCACCGTTTTTCATTACTTCAAAATGTCTTCCCCGGAACACATCTTTGCAACCGGTAACTGTTATAAAGATATCTCCTATTTTAGCAGCGGTCAGCGAATCAGTAACTTCAAAACCATCCATATAGGCTTCTAAAGCACGAATGGGATTAACCTCTGTAACAATCACCCGCGCACCAAGTCCCCGGGCTTTTTGTGCTACACCTTTACCACACCAGCCGTACCCTGCAACCACAAGATTCTTTCCAGCAATTAATAAATTGGTAGTAGCCATGAGGGCCGTAAGAGATGATTCCCCGGTACCGTAACGATTATCAAACATATGCTTGGTTAAAGCATCATTTACCGCAATCATTGGAAATTTCAAGGCATTCTTTTTTTCCAGAATCCGCAAACGATGGACGCCCGTAGTTGTTTCTTCCGCACCACCAATTACGTTTAGCGCCAAATCCGGGCGAACATGATGTAAGATGTGAACCAGGTCTCCTCCGTCATCAATAATAATATCGGGCTTAATTTCTAAAGCTTTTATTAAATGTTCTTCGTACTCCGAAGGCGTAGCCCCATGCCAGGCAAAAACTTCTAAACCCTCTTCAACCAAGGCAGCAGCAATCTCATCCTGGGTTGAAAGTGGATTTGAGCCGGTCACGGCAACTTCTGCGCCAAGATCTCGCAAAATTAATGCAAGGTAAGCAGTTTTTGCCTCCAAATGGATACTCATCGTAATCTTTTTTCCGGACAAGGGTTTTTTCCCAAGCAATTCATTTTTTAAATAATTTAAAACCGGCATGTAATTTTTGACCCAATTAATTTTTTGCTGCCCTAAAGGAGCAAGCTTTCTATCCCTGATAATGCTCATAAAATTCTCCCCATTCCCCTGTTTTTTTATTTCCCTAACTGACTTTGACCACTCACTGCCCTCTGACACCAGCAGCTCCGGTCGGGATCAAGGTTCTCAATAGTTTTAGCAATAAGGTTCTTTAATTGTTCACTTTTAGCGGTCATCATTTCCACAACTTCTTCATGGGTTAAAGGATTAGGTGAAATACCAGCGGCATAGTTGGTCACTAAGGAAATTGAAGCATAACACATTTCGGCTTCCCTTGCTAACACAACTTCCGGAACGCTGGTCATTCCCACAAGGTCTCCACCTAATTTTGCAAACATTTTTATTTCCGCTGCCGTTTCAAAACGCGGGCCTTCGGTACAAACATAGGTACCCGCAGGATGTACGGTATATCCCAACTCTTTCGCAGCGTTATAAATAATTTTTCGCAATTCCGGGCAATATGGTTCGGTGACATCGGTATGAATTACGCCTCGTTCGCCCCCATCATAAAAGGTATAAATGCGGTTTTTCGTAAAATCAAGAAACTGGTCAATCAAAACAAAATCACCACCTTTCATATTTAAATTCAACGAACCAACGGCAGTCGTTGCAATAATTTGCTTAACTCCCAGCGTTTTCAACCCCCAGATATTGGCCCGGTAATTAATAAGGTGGGGTGGAACCGTATGGCCAGCTCCATGGCGTGGAAGAAATGCCACCCTTTTACCTGAAAGTTCGCCTATCGTAACTTCAATATCGCCATAAGGCGTAGCTACTTTTTCTCTGGAAAGATTATTTAACATCTTCGGGTCATAAACACCGGTACCACCAATTACTGCAATTTTTACAGACATTGGAATTCCTCCCTGCGGTTTATTTTTTAAGATGAAAATAACGCTTCAACAAATTCTTGGGGGTCAAAGGGTCTTAAATCATCCATTTTTTCCCCAACCCCAATAAATTTTATTGGAATTTGATAACTACTTTTAATCCCTATAATTACACCGCCTTTAGCTGTTCCATCCAGTTTTGTTAAAACCAGACCGGTCAAATCCAGGGCTTTATTAAAATACTCCACTTGACTTAAAGCATTCTGTCCGGTAGTGGCATCCAAAACTAATAAAACTTCATCAGGAGCCCCCGGTAACTCCCTTTCTATTACTCTTTTTACTTTTCTTAGTTCTTCCATTAAGTTTGTTTTTGTATGAAGCCTACCAGCGGTATCAATAATTAATACATCTATTTTTCGGGCAATGGCCGCCTTAACTGCATCAAAAGCCACCGCTGCCGGATCCGAACCTTCTTTTTGTTTTATCACCGGACATCCTACTTTATTACCCCAGATTTCCAATTGCTCTATGGCAGCAGCCCTAAAAGTATCGCCAGCTGCTAACAATACCTGCTTTCCTTGTTGCTTGAAGTAGTAAGCTAATTTCCCGATAGTGGTAGTTTTACCTACACCATTTACCCCTACTACCAATATTACCAGGGGCGTTCTTGGGACATTCTTCAGTTTATTGTCTCCCGCTTCTAAAATTTTTAAGATTTCTTCTTTTAACACCTGCTTTAATTGCTCACTATCGGTAATCCGTCGTTCTCTTGCCGTTTTTCTTAGCTTTTCCACCAGCTCAAGACTTGGTTTAACACCCACGTCACCTTCAATCAATATTTCTTCCAGTTTTTCAAAAAGCTCCTCATCGACCGTCGACTTTTTGAAGACATCCTCAATTTTAGCTACGATGTTTTGCTTGGTTTTTATTAAACTCTCTTTTAAACGGTCAAAAAATCCCAAACTTCCTCACCTGCCATTACATTATCTTTTTTCTTACCCTGCTTTAATATTTTCCATGGGAAGCGAAAGAACTTTGGAACATCCATCTTGCATGCTAATGCCAATTAACTTTGCACAAACTTCCATACTTCCCCGCCGGTGGGTGATAAGGATCACCTGGTTTCTTTCCCCAATTTTTTTTAAGTAAGCAGCAAAACGCTGAACATTTGCTTCATCTAAAGCAGCATCAATTTCATCCAAAACGCAAAAAGGTGACGGTTTTAGATTAAACAGGGCAAAAAGCAAGGCTATTGAGGCCAGAGCCCTTTCGCCACCGGAAAGAAGCCCCAGAGGTTGGCGCTTTTTCCCTGGAAGCTCCACAATAATCTCAATTCCCTCTTTTTGATCTTCTCCAACAACTTTTTCTAAGGCAGCACGTCCTCCCCCAAATAGCTCTTTAAATACTAAGTCATACTCTTCGTTAAGTAACTTTAAAAACTCGTTAAACCTTTGCTCCATTTCTTCGGTTAATTGGCTTAAAAGTTTTTCTAATTGTTCTTTAGCCTCATTAAGATCATTTCTTTGCTGATTTAAAAAATTAATGCGTTCTTCCAATCGCTTAACTTCATCAATTACAAAAAGATTTACCGGGCCCAACCCCTGAATTTGATTGTAAAGCTCTTCAATTTCCCTTTCCTCAATATAAACCGGTTCTAATTTTAATACTTCCTCATCTTCCAACACTATATCGTATTTTTCATTTAATAACAACTTTAACCTGTTGATTTCCTGTAAAAGGTTGCGCTGTTCCGTTTCTAAACGCGAAATCTCGGCAAAATGTTTTTGTATTAGTTTTTGGGTTTTTGTCAGAGTCGTTTGCATTTCCGAAAGTTTATCCTTTAACTCCTCATGCTTATTTTTAACAGTTTTAAAATATTTTTTACTCACAGAAAGTAAATCCCCATGGACCGCTATCTTGCGCTCTAAAGTTAAAAAATCTTTTTTAAGATTTAAAATTTTATTTTTAAACTCTAAGGCTTTTTTAGCACTTACCTTCTGTCTTTCAAAGAGTTCTTTTTTTTGGAGACTTTTTTCATTTATAAGGTTAAAAATATTTTCCAGCGCCTTTTCTAATTGAACCTGCTGTAACGTTAGTTCTTGATAGTAATTTTGATTTTCATATATTAAATCATTGATTCTGGATATTTCCTTTTCAAGAAAAGCAATCTTTTCCTCTAATTTTTTCTTAAGAGAAATAATATTGTTGATTTGTTGTTCCCTATTTTCTTTTTCCACTAATAAATTTTTCTTTTCCCTATTATTTTTATCTAACTGCCCTTTTAGCTCAATTAACCTACTTTCTATTAAATTCCTTTTATTTTTGATAGTTTGTTCTTTTAAATCGGCCTCAGTTATCTGGGTTTCTATGTCGCTTAGCCTTTCTCCAGTTAATTTTATTGTTGCATCAATATCCTCCTGTTTTTTTAAAATTGCTCCTAATGCCTCTTCCACTTCATTATTCTTTTGTAAAAGCTCATCAACTTGTTTTTGAAGTAACTTTATTTCATTCTTTCTTTGTAAAACCGAAACAGTTTGATTAAAACTACCACCAATAATAATTCCACCTGGGAGCAGCAATTCTCCTTCAAGACTCACTACTTTATAACGATGTTTGGTCTTTTTCGCAATGATTAAGCAGGATTGATAATCCTTTCCTACCAGAACTTTACCTAAAAGGCTTTCGTAAGCTTTAGAAAGCTCTTGGGGAAAAGAAATTAAATCAAGGGCAGTACCTATAAAACCATCACTATCCGTTAAATTGCTGAAGTCACCTTTTAAACTTTCCGTTTCCAGCAAATCAAGGGCCAAAAAGGTTATTCTGCCGAGATTTTTTAATTTTAAGTATCTTATAATACCTTCTAAATCCCGAGAACTTTTCACAATAACATTTTTTATCCCCGCACCCAAAGCAGTTTCAACTGCTAATCGATATCTTTCATCAACTTCTAAAAACTCCCCAACAGTTCCTATGATATTTTCCGGATTAGGCAGTAAGCCACTTTTTTTTGCCTCAAATAAATTTTTTACGTCTTTTCCGTAACCTTCATAACTCTCTTCAAGCTTAGTTAATATTTGTAAGCGGGTAATATTTTCATTATATTTTTTCTCCAAAACCCTTTTTTCGTTTTGCAGGATTAAAATATTTTTGGCTAATAAATTCAATTCTTCTTCCAGTTTCTTTCGTTTATTTTTTAACACTTCCCGCTTTCTCAGATTTTCCTTTTTAAAATCGTTTAAGCTTCTCAGAGTATTTTCTATTTCACCAATTTCCCTATTTAGTTCATATATATCTTTTTCAAGCTTTAAAGAATCGTTAGTTAACCTTGTTAAGGAGTCAGAAATAAAATTAATTTCATTCCTTAACGACACTTCACGAAAATTTAACTCAAATTGTTCATCTTTACAATTTTCCAAGCTCTTCTTTAATTCCAAAAGTTTCTCTTCGTTTATCCCAAGCTTTTGCTTCTGCACTTTAAGATTTCTGATAATCTCCCTTTCTTTGGCTTTTAAATCCTTTACTTGTCTTTGGTACGAATTTAATTCTTGATTTATTTCAACAAGTTTCCTGCCATTTGCTTTAATCTGTTCTTTTAAGCTTTTAAGCTCCAACCAGAGGCGATTTTCTTCTTCTTGTTGATATTTTTTGCTGCTATCAAGTTTCTCCAAACAACTTTCTAAGTTTAAAACAATTTTCTGCAAGTTATCACAAAAAAGAGCTAAATTTCCTTCCTCGGAAAGAATCTTTGCAAAACTTGCTTCCAGGCGGTTAATCTGGTCCTGATACTTTTCAATAAGATTATGTAACAGGGTGACTTTTTCTTCGTTTTCCCGAACTTTATCCAGTAAATTTTTTATTTTTATTCCATAATAATTCTTTGCTTTAAAAGTAAGTTTTTCTTTTAATGTTAAATACGTTTTTGCTTTAATAACATCCTGTTCTTTAGCCTGTAATTGGTTAGTTAACTCGTTGGTCAGGTCATTAAGCCTGGTAATCCCGTTCTGAGTTTCCAACAGCTTTTTCTTCGCTTCCAACTCCCGCATCCGAAAGCGGTTAATTCCTGCAGCCTCTTCCAGATAGCTTCTTTTTTCTTCCGGTGACGAAAACAGAATCTCATCCACCTGGCCCTGACCGATAATGGCATAGCCATGCTTCCCAAGCCCAGTATCCACCAATAACTCATGAATGTCTTTAAGTCGGCAGGGAGATTTATTTATGTAAAATTCACTTTCTCCCGAACGAAAAAAGCGCCGCGTAATTGCTATCTCAGCGTAAGGCAAGGGAAAATGCTTATTACTGTTGTCTAAAATTAATGTTACCTCAGCCATTCCTACCGGTTTTCTTCCCTGCGAACCGGTAAAGATTACATCCTGCTGTCGCTCAGAACGTAAAATCTTTGTTTTTGTTTCTCCCAAAGCCCAGCGAATTGCTTCCGCAACGTTACTTTTACCGCTGCCGTTTGGTCCCACGATACCCGTTATCGAAGGTTCAAAAGTTATTTCCGTTTTTTCACCAAAGGATTTAAAACCCTGGATAACTACTTTCTTTAACACATCAAACCTCCTTCTCGTTTTTTAAAAGCTCCAGGGCCTTTTTAGCGGCTTCCTGTTCAGCTTCTTTTTTTGATTTTCCCCTACCCGTAGCAATCAGCTTATCGTTAATAATAACTCCAGCGGTAAAAATTTTTTGGTGGGGAGGACCTTCTTCCAGTAAAATTTCGTACCGCAAAACGTTATTTTTTTCTTTCTGCAATAGTTCTTGCAAAGTGGTTTTTTCATCTTTGGGTAATTGTTCAAGGTTTTCTGGCTTTAGTTTTTCTCCGTAAAGCCTGGTAATAAAACTAAAGGCAGCTTCGATTCCACAATCAAAATAAACTGCTCCAATTACCGCTTCTACTGCATTAGCTAAATTCGACATCCTTTGGTTTCCTCCTGCTTTAAATTCCCCTTTTCCCAGACGCAAAAATTTATCGAGATTAATTTTAAAAGCAAGCTCGTACAACGATTCAGCACAAACCAGGCGGGAACGAAGTTTTGTTAAGTCTCCCTCACTTTTTTGGGGAAAGGTTCGAAATAAATAATCACTAACAAAAAGTTCCAAAACGGCATCTCCCAAAAATTCAAGCCGTTCGTTATGCTCTATACCCTCTTCGGGATGTTCAAAAGCATAAGAAGGATGGGTTATGGCAGAAAGTAAAATACTGGGGTTATTAAAATTAAACCCCAGAATTTTTTCCAAGGACATTAAATTCTCTTTATCCATGATATCACCCGTTAAATTTCTTTACAATTAAACTTACATTATGACCGCCAAATCCTAATGAGTTAGAAAGGGCAGCTTTTACCACCGTATCCCGACCGGTATTGGGAACATAATCAAGATCTAATCCTTCCTCCGGTTCATCGCAATTTAAAGTTGGGGGAACTTGATTGAAAAATACTGCCAAAATCGAATAAATGGTTTCTATCCCCCCGGCCGCTCCTAACAAATGCCCCGTCATCGACTTCGTTGAGCTTACCATCAGCTTGTAAGCATGATCACCAAAAACCTTTTTTATTGCTAAAGTTTCTACTTTGTCATTTAAAGGCGTCGAAGTCCCGTGAGCATTAATGTAATCGATATCTTCGGGATTTAACCGAGCATCTTTTAGGGCTAACTCCATTGCTCGGGCGGCACCTTTTCCTTCAGGATCAGGAGCGGTGATATGGTATGCATCGCTCGTAACGCCATACCCCACAATCTCTCCATAAATCCGTGCTCCGCGGGCCAGGGCGTGTTCCAAAGTCTCTAATATCAAAATTCCGGCACCTTCACCCATAACAAACCCGTCCCGGTCTTTATCAAAAGGCCGGGAAGCTTTTTCCGGCTCGTCATTTCTCGTAGACATAGCTTTCATAGAACAAAACCCGGCAAAAGAGAGAGGAGTTATCGCTGCTTCCGCACCACCGGCAATGGCAACATCAACCTCGCCCCTTTGCAAACAGCGAAAAGCATCCCCCACCGCATTAGCTCCCGAAGCACACGCCGAAACAATCGTTTCATTGGGGCCGGTTAAGCCAAAGGTAATTGCTATCTGTCCCCCAGCCATGTTGGCAATCATCATAGGTACAAAAAAGGGACTGACACGGTCTGGCCCCTTCTCCCGTAAAATAGCAGCCTGCTCTTCCAGAGTTTTTATCCCACCAATTCCACTTCCAATAAATATTCCTGCTCTTTCAGGATTAATTTTACTGAGCTCAAGCCCCGCATCTTCGATTGCCAATTTAGTTGCCGCAACAGCAAACTGGGTAAAACGGTCCATGCGCCGGGCTTCTTTTTTATCAATAAATTTTAAAGGGTCAAAATCCCTAACTTCAGCAGCAATACGGGTTGCAAATCCAGTGGTATCAAAGGAAGTTACTTCTCTAACCCCCGATACTCCTTTCATTAAGTTATCCCAATTTTCTTTAATCCCAATACCAAGCGGGGAAATTAGACCCAAACCAGTAACTACAACCCTTTTCATTTTTTCACCTCTTTTAAAAAAGTCCCGGGAAACAATTCCGCGGGACTTTAAATTTAAACTCTCTCCTGAATATAGTTAACAGCATCCCCAACGGTGCGAATTTTTTCCGCATCTTCATCGGGTATCTCTAATTCAAACTCTTCTTCAAAAGCCATAATTAACTCCACAATGTCCAATGAATCCGCTCCAAGGTCGTCAATAAACGAGGCTTCCATAGTAACTTCATCTTCTTCGACTCCTAATTGATCCACGATTATTTTTTTAACCCGCTCAAACACTCCTGCCATAAATTCACCTCCTTCCTACATCACCATTCCGCCATCCACAACAATTGTTTGCCCAGTTATATAGCCTGCGCCTTCACTTGCCAGAAACAACACCGCCGCCGCCACATCATCGGGGGTACCCAGTCTTTCTGCAGGGATGGCGTTAAGCAAAGCTTCTTTTACTTTATCGTCTAATTTCTCGGTCATATCTGTTTTTATGTACCCGGGCGCAACGGCATTAACGGTTATTCCCCTGCTGGCAAGTTCCAAGGCCACGGCTTTGGTAAAGCCGATTATAGCGGCTTTACTTGCAGCATAATTGGCTTGACCGGCATTTCCTTTAATGCCAACCACCGAACTGATATTAATGATTCTTCCAAACCGCTGTTTTAGCATTATTTTGGCAGCTTCGCGGGTTACAAGAAAAGTTGAATATAAATTTGTTTTTATAACGGAGTCAAAGTCGTCATATGACATGCGTAAAAGAAGTTTATCTTTGGTAATACCCGCATTATTTACAACAATATCAATTTTGCCAAAAGTCGTTACTAATTCCTTAAAAATTCTCTCAACTTCTTCTTTTTGGCTGACATCACCTTTTACAAGAAGAACTTCTGCACCCTTACTTTCTAACTCCTCTTTTAACTGGGTGGCCAGCAAATCGTTATGAGCATAGTTTATTCCAACTTTTGCTCCTGCCAGAGCAAATCTTTCGGCTATTTTACGTCCGATACCGCGGCTTGCCCCAGTAACCAGGACAACTTTACCGCTAAAATTCATTTTATCCAACCTCCCCGGGGTTATCAAGTAAAAACCGCAAACTTTCAAGATTATTTACACTAAAAGTGGCAACAGGGACAATGCGCTTAATTAAGTTAGTTAATACCTTGCCAGGACCTATTTCAATAAATTTCGTAACTTCGGCCTTAGCCATTTCCAGCACCGACTGCTCCCATAAAACCGGAGAAGCCATTTGCTTAGAAAGTAAATCCTTTATTTTCACAGGGTCAGTTAAGATTTCAGCGGTAACATTACTGATAACCGGTACTTTAGGAGGTAAAAACTCAACCTTTTCTAAGTACTCCTGAAACTTTAACGCGGCAGCCCTCATCAGGGACGAATGAAAAGGTGCTGAAACCGGAAGTTCTACAATCTTTCGAGCCCCCACTTCCTTTAATTGGGTTTTTGTAAGCTCTTTTATTTTACTTTCACCGGCCAATACGTACTGGCCCCCACCGTTAAAGTTCACGATTTCCATGATACCATATTCCTGGAGTTTTTTTACCGTAGCCACAAGTTCTTCTTTTTCTATGCCCATAACCGCAAGCATTACCCCTTGCCCCAACGGAACAGCTTCCTGCATCAGTTTTCCCCTGACATGTACAAGTCTAACTGCATCGGCAAAATTTATTACTCCGGCAGCGGTAAGGGCAGTAAACTCTCCTAAACTATGACCGCCATAAATTTTAGCTTTTATTCCCTTTTCTTCTAAAGTTACATACAGAGCATAGCTTAAAGTTAAGATTGCCGGCTGGGTATTTTCGGTTTTATTGAGTTCCTCTTCGGGTCCTTCAAAAATAATTTTAGTTAGGTCATAACCTAAAATTTCATTGGCTAAATTAAAGTATTTTCGTACAACTGGTAGTTCATCATATAAATCTTTGCCCATACCAACATACTGGGAACCTTGACCGGGAAAAACAAAAGCAGTTTTACTCATCGAATTCCCTCACAATCCTTTTCATTATTTCTCTCGCCTCATGCATAATTTCTTCAATAATTTCCTTAACCGGTTTTATTTCTTTTATTAATCCGGCAATTTGTCCCGCCATCAGTGAACCTTCTTCTATATCCCCTTCCTGCATGCATCGCCTCAAACTTCCCGCACCAAGTTTTTCAAGTTCCTCGGGAGGAGCTCCTTTTTGTTCTAACTCCAAAAAACGCCGGGCAAGCTTATTTTTTATGACCCGCACAGGATGACCGGTCGAAGCCCCGGTAATAACCGTATCTCTGTCGCCGGCTTTAATTACCGCTTCTTTCACTGCTGGATGAATTTCCGTTTCTTCCGCACAAAGAAAACGGGTTCCAATTTGTACCGCTTGGGCTCCTAAGGCTAAAGCAGCAACCAATCCCCGACCATCAGCAATTCCACCGGCTGCAACTACCGGAATCGAAACATTATCTACAACTTGCGGTACCAGGGCCATGGTGGTAAGTTCTCCTATATGTCCCCCCGATTCATGACCCTCAGCTATCACCGCATCCACTCCCGTTTTTTCCAGGCGCTTTGCCAAGGCCACCGAAGCCACCACTGGAATTATTTTTACGTTATTTTCCTTGAGTTTTTTTATATATTTGCCGGGATTGCCAGCACCGGTAGTTATCACCGGAACCCTTTCTTCAATGATTACTTCCATAACTTCATCTACATGGGGAGAAAGCAACATTACATTCACCCCAAAGGGTTTATCGGTAAGGTTTTTTACCTTCCGAACCTCCGCTAAAACCCATTCCGCCGGTGCATTACCCGCACCTATAATCCCAAGGCCACCGGCATTGGAAACCGCTGCTGCTAAGCGCGCGGTTGCCACCCAGGCCATTCCCCCCTGGATAATGGGATACTTTATCTTTAAAAGTTCCGTAATCTTCGTCTTCAATTTATCGCCCCCCTAATATTCCATAATTAAACCGCCCCAGGCAAGCCCCGCTCCAAAACCACTGAGTAAGAGCTTATCACCTTTCTTTAGTTTTCCCGCATGAATAGCTTCATCCAATGCTATTGGTATAGACGCCGCCGAGGTATTTCCGTAAAGCTCGATATTAATAAAGGTCTTTTCAATATCTAAAGCTAAACGTTCCAAAGAGTTAACAATTATTCGACGATTGGCTTGGTGAAATAAATATAAATCAATATCGTCCGGTTGTAATTTGGCTTTTTCAAGTAAACCGTTTACCGACTCTTCAATTTTCTTTACAGCAAATTTAAAAACTTCACTTCCATTCATTTTAATAAAATGGAGCCTTTTTTCGACAGTTTCTGCTGATGCTGGAAGTTTAGACCCACCGGCAGGCAATTTTAATAGCTCAGCACCGCTTCCGTCGGCTCCAAGTTCAAAGGCCAAAATCCCCGCTTTTTGAGGATTTACACCCAATATCACAGCACCTGCACCATCACCAAATAAAACTGCGGTACTTCTATCCTGCCAGTCAACTATTGCTGAAAGCTTTTCAGCGCCCACTACAAGTACCTTTTGCGGATACAGCACTTTAGTATATAAAGCCCCGGTAACTAAAGCATAAATAAACCCGGTGCAACCAATAGACAAATCAAAAGCCCCGGCATTGGTAGCCCCAATCTTTTCCTGCAACTGGGCCGCCGTTGCGGGAAAAATCATATCCGGAGTAGCGGTAGCCACAATTATTAAACCAATTTCCCCTGGTTCGATTTTTGCCCTCTGTATTGCCTTTTCTGAAGCATAGTACGCCATTGATAGGGTAGTTTCTTCCGGGGAGGCAATACGCCTTTCCCTGATTCCAGTTCGGGTTACTATCCATTCATCGGTAGTATCCAATCTTGACTCAAGCTCTTTGTTCGTTAAAACCTTTTCCGGCACATAATACCCTGTTCCTAAAATTTCAATGCCTTCAATCCTTCCAGACATTAAAATCCCCCTTTATCAATTCAGTTAAAAAACCGGATTCAACGGTCTTTGTCATTACTTTTAAACCATTGCGTACCGCCAGTCGCCGGGAGCGCCCGTGGGCAATAAAAACTATCCCGTTTACCCCCAAAAGCGGAGCACCGCCATATTCTGCATAATCAAGACGCTTTTTTATTTTTTGTAAAGACTCTCTTAAAATTAATCCCCCAAGACTCCCCCTTAAACCGGTAAAAACCTCATTTTTCAAAAGAACAAAAATACTTTCTGCCAGTCCTTCTCCAGTTTTAAGAACGATATTACCAACAAACCCATCGGCAACAATTATGTCCGCCACACCTCTAAAAATGTCCTTCCCTTCAATATTCCCTATAAAGCCAGAAATTTTTTCCTTTAAAATGGGAAAGGTCTTTTTTATCAGGTCATTACCTTTTCCTTCTTCTTCTCCGTTACTTAACAACGCCACCCGAGGATTTTTTATTTGGTACGCAGTTTTTAAATAAACCTGGGCCATGACCGCAAATTGAAAAAGGTTTTCAGGTTTGACATCAACGTTGGCACCAGCATCAATTAAAAACGTCTGCCCGGTCAGGGTGGGCAGCAGGGTAATAATTGCCGGTCGATCAATTCCGTTAATCTTACCCAAGCATAGCACCGCCGAAGCCATCACCGCTCCGGTATTGCCGGCAGAGAAAAAACCCTGAGCTACTCCTTCCCTTACTAATTGAAGACCTTTCCATACCGAGCTTTCCTTTTTCTTTATCGCAACTGTTGGTTTTTCTTCCATCGTTACAACTTCGTCGGCATTTATTATTTCAATATAACCAAGGGATTTTCCTTTTTTTGTTAATTCCTTTTTTATTTCATTTTCCCGACCAACTAAGACAATTTTCTCTCCGGTTTCTTCAACAAAATCCTGGACCCCTAAAACTATTTCCCGGGGAGCATAATCTCCCCCCATGGCGTCAACCACTAACAATCCTAACCCTCCCTTGAAATTTTAAAAACCACAAATCTTCCAACATAAACAATTTCATTTTCTACATTGCCCACAACTTTTATGTAATATTTATTTTGTTTTTTTACCCGAACCACCGCGGTAGCAATAACCTTTTGACCCAAATATGTCGGTTTTTTAAAGCTCACCCGGGCAATCCCCGTCAAGACATTTTTACCCGGACACAAAGCAACTGCCAGAGAGTTTGCCTGGGCAAAAAGAAAGTGTCCGCGAGCAATATTTCCATCCTTAAAGCACATTTCCGGTGTAATTTCCAACATTGATGCCGCCTTTTCTCCCGGTTCTAATAAAAGCAACCGTCCAATAATATCCTCTTTGGCAAGCGATGTTAAATTTTGATAAGCTCGTTGCGCCATCATTTCAATACGTTCCCGTTGTTCGGGGATGGCTAAAATCATCCGGTCCAAACGGATAGTTTGCACACTTACCCCTAAAGTTGCTGCCAATTGTTCATCAGTCAAAAAAGGGTTTTTTTCAATTATTTCCAGTAATTTTTTTCTTCTCGCTTCCGGAGACTTACTCATTTAACACCACCTATTATTACCTGCTACTATATAATAGTTTAACTTATCCCCGATTGTCTTGCAAGTAAAAAAAAATCTCCAGTTGCAACTGGAGATTTTTGACTATTCCATATTCACAACCTGCCGGCCATCATAATACCCGCAGCTTTTACACACCCGATGAGGTATCATTAATTGATGGCAGTGGGGACAGCTTACAAGTTTAGGAGCAGCAATCTTCCACTGCGAACGCCGTTTATTTTTTCTTGCCTTTGACACCCGTCTTTTTGGTACTCCCATACCTTACACCCCCTTTTGCTTTTCTAAGAGCTGTTTTAACGGCAACAGCCGAATATCGATTTCTTCCTGGGTACAGCTGCATTCCCGCTCATTTAAATTTTCACCACAAACCGGGCACAGGCCTTTACAATCATGATGGCAAACAGGTTTCAAAGGTAAATTTAATACCGTTTCTTCAAAAACCAGTTCATCAAGATTTATTTTAAAATCAACCAGAGCATAACTATCTTCATCGGCAACTAACTTATATAAACGTTCCACAAAAAGATCAATTTTTAGCTCGATATTGCTAAGACAAAGGCTACAGTTGGTATGAACTTCCCCGGTTATTCTCCCTTTTAAATAAAAACCATCATTGGTATTTTGCACGGTGCCGGTAATTAAAAAAGGCTTATCGCTGGTAAAATTACCAAAGCCCTCTCCCAGCGTTTCAAGATTAATTTTTTCGGCAAACTCCAGCACGACATTTTTGTCATTTTTTATGGAAGTTAAATCTAAGTACATCTTTAAAACCCCCAATAACAAGTAACATTATAACCGGGGTAAAAAATACTGTCAACTATTTTACTTGTTAGCTACCAGTTCAAGGGTTTCTTTAGCGATCATCAATTCTTCATTGGTTGGAATTACCATGATTTTCACTTTAGAATCCGGCTTAGAAATTATTGCTTCCTTACCTCTTATTTTATTTTTCTCTTCATCAAGGGTTGCCCCGAGAAACTCCAAATATTTGCAAACCTCCTTGCGAACCACATCCGAATTCTCCCCCACACCTGCCGTAAAAACTATGGCATCAACGCCATTCATGGCAGCGGCATAAGCCCCAATGTATTTTGCTACCTGGTAACAAAACATTTCCAGAGCAAGCTTAGCTTTATCATCCCCGGCGGATGCCCTTTCCTCAATATCTCTAAAGTCGCTGTAGCCAGATATTCCTAAAACACCGCTCTTTTTATTTAAAATATCATTAACCTGAGCGGCCGACAATCCTTCCTTTTCTTGGATAAAGGTCACAATAGCTGGATCAATATTCCCCGAACGGGTTCCCATCATAAGACCCTCTAAAGGAGTAAAACCCATAGAAGTATCTATCGATTTCCCTTCTTTTACCGCCGCCACACTTGAACCATTTCCCAGGTGACAGGTAATTATTTTTAGTTCATTTAGTGGCTTTCCAAGGATTTCAGAAGCTTTATAGGCAACGTACTTGTGGGAAGTTCCGTGAAAACCATACCGTCTAATACCGTATTTTTCATACCAGTAATACGGTACACCGTAAAGGTACGCTTTCCTGGGCATGGTCTGATGAAAAGCCGTATCAAAAACACCCACCTGCGGAGTATTTGGCAGGAGTTTTTGACAAGCTCTTATGCCTAAAATATTTGGAGGGTTGTGCAAAGGAGCCAGGTTAACACATTCCTCAACAGCTTTAAGGATTTCTTCATTGATAATAACTGAGCCGGAAAATTTTTCTCCACCATGCACAATTCTGTGGCCAATCGCAGTAATTTCTTCTAAATTACGCAAAATGCCGTATTCTTCCCGTACTAACTCTTCTAAAACTGCATTAATTGCAACCTCATGATTGGCAAAAGGTTGTTCCTTTTTGATTTTTTCCCGGCCGGGAAGATCAATTATTAACCGCGAACCTTCTAACCCAATCCTTTCTACCAAGCCTTTTGCTAATACCGTTTCCTTCTCCATGTCCAGTAACTGATATTTAAGGGATGAACTACCGCAGTTTAGCACGAGTACTTTCACAAAATATGCCCCCTTTTACGAAAATTTAAAAGCGCCAAAGGCGCCTTAAATACCATAATATGATTGAACAGCAGTTATAGCTACCAAGTTTACAATTTCATCCACACTACAGCCCCGGGACAAATCATTTACCGGCTTGGCCATACCCTGCAATATTGGTCCGATCGCTTCTCCCCCAGACATTCTCTGAGCAAGTTTATATCCTATGTTTCCCGACTGCAAATCGGGGAATATCAAAACATTTGCTCGTCCGGCCACTTCACTTCCAGGAGCTTTCTGGGCACCTACCGCAGGGACAATTGCCGCATCTACCTGAAGTTCTCCTTCAATTTTTAAATCGGGTCGGAGACGATTGGCAATTCGTGCGGCCTCCCGCACTTTTTCAACCAGCTCATGTTCGGCACTTCCTTTAGTTGAAAAAGATAACAATCCCACATAAGGAGTTATTCCTAACAACTTTTGCGCAGTCATAGCTGATGCAATAGCAATTTCCGCTAACTGCTGGGAATTAGGATCGGGGTTAACAGCGCAATCGGCAAAAAGCATTATTCCATGCTCGCCAAATTGCGGATTAGGAATTACCATAATAAATGCTCCGGAAACAACTGAAAACTCCGGCTTGGTTTTTATTATTTGTAAGGCCGGACGTAAAACATTGGGGGTTGGACTTAATGATCCTGCCACTAAACCATCGGCATCTTCAGCTTTAACCATAAGCGTTGCATAGTAAAGGGGATCATTTATTAGTTCATACGCTTTTTCCAAGGTCATTCCCTTATTTTTTCTAAGTTCATACAAAAGATTAGCATATCTATCCCGGTTATTATCTTTTAACGGATCAATGATAGTAACTCCATTAAGATCCACATTTAAATTTTTTGCTCTTTCGGCAATTTCTTTTTCGTTGCCTAATAAAATTATTTTAGCTAATTGTTGATTGATAATTTCACTCGCAGCTTTAATAACACGATCATCTTTACTTTCCGGAAGTACAATTGTTCTTTTAAATTCTCGGGCTTTGCTTTTCACTTTTTCAATAAAATTTAACATAAAAAAGCCTCCCGACTTTTTTCAACATTATTTTTACCAATTTATTTATATCATACCCAATAAAGTTTTTCTATCCAAAATATTAAATTTTAAATTTTTTTATATTTCTTATATTTCAGACTCAGGAGTGAAAAGCTTTGTGGTTATTAGTAAGAAAAAATAAAGCCTGGTTATTATTTTTGTTTTTTCTTATTTTCATTTCAAACCCAATGGCAGTTTACCAGGGTGCAAAGTCCGGGGTAGACCTGTGGCTGCAAATCATCATTCCTACCTTACTTCCTTTTTTCATAGTAGCTGAACTTTTAAATAAAAACGATGTGTTTTTAATGCTTGGTTCCATTTTCGAGTTTATTTTAAGGCCTCTTTTCAACGTTCCGGGAGTTGCAGCCCTATCGATTGTTATGGGATTTATGTCCGGTTTCCCGGTAGGCAGCATTGTGGTTGCAAACCTTAGGGAGCAAAGGTTAATCACCCGGGAAGAAGGAGAACGGCTTTTAGCGTTCACCAATAACGTAAGTCCCCTTTTTCTTATATCAACCGTAGGCATAACATTGTTTAACAACCCCCTTTACGGTTCATTTTTGTTAATCGGCCATTACGGTGCAAGTATAACAATAGGTTTGATCTTGGGAATTGGTGCACGGAGAAAAAGAGAAATAAGTAAATCGACAAATTTTGCGATCATAACTTCTTCTTCCAATCTTCCATTCGGCAAAACTCTCCAGGAAGCCATTGAAACTGCTTTTCACAAAATATTTTTAGTAGGAGGCTTTATTATCTTTTTTGCTGTGGTAATATCGTTAGCCGAAAAAACTTTTTTACCAAATTCCGGAATAATAACAGCTCTTTTTGCTGGTTTCTTGGAAATTTCCAACGGAATAAAAAAAATTGCGGAGTTAAATTTCACTCCGCTAACAAAATTTATCTTAACGAGTTTTATTTTAAGTTTTGGAGGAATTTCAGTACTGGCCCAAAT
>NZ_KE386561.1:0-20815 GCF_000427565.1 Carboxydothermus ferrireducens DSM 11255 | reverse complement strand
AAAAAAATTGCGGAGTTAAATTTCACTCCGCTAACAAAATTTATCTTAACGAGTTTTATTTTAAGTTTTGGAGGAATTTCAGTACTGGCCCAAATTATAGCCCTAATTTCCAGAACTGATTTAACAGCAAAGCTTTACTTAAAAACACGGCCCCTGCACGGTCTATTAAGTACTGGAATTTCAACTATGCTTTTCTTAAAAGTTACCATGCCGGTTGCTACAGGACAAAATTCTCCAATTTTAAATTCCCCAAAACTTTTATCAATTTCAGTAGTTTCAGCTTTGGTATTTTACCTTTTTCTTCATTTTTTAAAAAAGCTTTCAAAAAAATTTATTTCTTAAGTTCTTCAAGACCTTTTGTTACTTCCTGTAAAGCGGCATTTAAATTAAAAGCCAGCTTTTCCAAAACCTCTACTGCATACTGCCGCGCCCCCTGCTTTAATTCAAGGGCGGTACTATTTGCTTTTGCAATAATCTCTCTTGCTCTTTCCTCGGCAATCTTAAGCATTTCCGATTCGCTTAACCACTTTTCCCCTTGCTGCTTTGCTTTTTCCAAAATCTCCTCCGCCTCTATTTTAGCTTTGGCTAAAAGATTTTCCCTGGATTCAAGAACTCCCTTAGCTTTACTTATTTCATCCGGCAAGATACTCCTTATTTTATCAATATACATCAGCAGTTGTTCCTCATCCATTAAAACTTTTCCTGTTAAGGGAATTTTAGGACTATCAATTATTTTATCTTCAAGCTCCTCTAATATTTTCAATATATCCATTCATTAACACCCTTCCTTCTGAAATTTTTCCCTTAATTTTAATTCGACATATTCAGGTACCAATCCTTTTAAACATCCTCCATACATAGCCACTTCCTTTACAGCACTTGAACTTATGAACGAATATTCTGCTTTGGTCATTAAAAAAATAGTTTCAACCCACGGCACCAACTTTTTATTGGTTAAAGCCATCATAAATTCATTTTCAAAATCCGAAATAGCTCTAAGTCCCCGAATTATAACCTGAGCGTTTTTGGCTTTTAAATAATTAACCGTTAAGCCCTCAAAACTATCGATTTCAATATTAGGGTAATATTTCAACGTTTCCCGCAACATATCCAAGCGTTCTTCCAGGGTAAATAAAGGTTTTTTCATCGGATTTTTGGCAATGGCAACAATTAAACGGTCAAAAAGCTCGGCCGCTCTTTCAATAATATCCAGATGACCGTTGGTTATAGGATCAAAACTACCCGGATAAACTGCTATGCGCAAATCATTCTCCCCCTCGCTTTAATTGATAAAACCCCAGTAACGTATTCCCGTATACCGCTTCCCTTATCAACCCCAGCTTTTCAGAGCTTATATTTAAACCGATTTTTTTTGCCGTTTCAACCACGATAAGACCGGTTTCTTTAAGTAACCCTAATTGCAAAATAGTCAATACCGCCCTTTCTTCAAAACCATACCCGTAGGGCGGGTCCAAAAATATCAAATCAAACTTCTCATTAATGTGGGGTAAAATTTTAAAAATATCTCCTAAAATCGCTTTTGCCCGGTCCCCATAGCCTAAATTTTCAATATTTCGGCGCAAACAGCTAAAAGCTTCTCTATCGGCTTCAATAAAATAAGAAAACTTAGCCCCCCGACTTAATGCTTCCAAGCCAAGGTTTCCGGTTCCCGCAAAACCATCAAGGACAACCGCATCTATTACCCTATATCCTAAAATATTAAACATCGCTTCTTTAACCCGGTCCGAAGTTGGTCTGGTTTTTAAGCCTTTAGGTGCAATTAATTTTCTACCCCGGGCATCTCCTGTTATTATCCGCATTTTTTACCACCATCAATGTATAATTTTAATGTATGGCGGAAATACTACCTAATGCTCCGGAAGAGAGCAAATTCTATACACCCTCCCCCATTTGCTCTTCCTCCGGTTTCTCCTCTCTTTGCTGGCGTAATGCCAGCATTTTTTTTAAAGATACTGCAAAATATCTTTTATTCTAATTTCATAATTTTCTTTTTTCCAAAAAATATTCTTAGGATAATAATTTACATTTAGTTTTGGTTTTACAGCACGAGTCCAATAAGGAGTTAAACCATACTCCCTTAAATATAATAAATATTCCCGGACCAAAGCATCCTCTCCTAAATTAACAACTGCCATGCGAATTGTTTCCGTTTCCTCGGTAGTTGGAATACAATAAAAACTGCGGCAAACAAAAGGCCGAAAGGCATAAATTTCACATTTTCTATCTTTTTCATTTAAAAACACACAAGCTCCATTTTCATTTCTTTTTAAAATTATATCAATTTCCCAACCTTTAATAAATATTTCAGTATAATCTCGTAGAAAATGATAAAGGTCAATATTTTGTCCATTTTTTTCCCCTAATCCTCTTCGAAGCATAATAACATCAACATTAGTTAAGGGAATTCTTTCATAACAACATTTCACACATTTAAGACAACTTTTTGTTCCTGCTTCCCGGTAATATTCCCCTGCTTCTACAAGGTTTTCCACCGCTTTAAGGTAGTCGGTAACGGTAGCATCGGGATCTATTTTTAAAGCGTACCCTCTTAAATTGGCAATAATTTTTGCGATAATTTCCACTTTTTGCAAGAACCCTTTCCTCCCTTATAAAATTTCTTCCTTCGTCACACACTACTCGCTGAGGTGATACTTTTGGCAATAATGGAGCTTCTTAATACTTTAGGAGTAACAATTGACATGGCCGTTGAAGCCCACGAATTATTAAGAGGTGAAGCTGGGGTTGAAATTCCCGGAGTTAAAGTGATTAAAGATAAAAAGGAAAATTATGAAATAACCAAAGTTGAAATTCTAAACGAGCAGGGTGCAGCTCACTTGCAAAAACCCATCGGGAATTATGTTACAATTGATGCCCCGGTGCTTCGAAGTCAAAACAGAACTGCCCAGAAAGAAATTATGTTGGCCTTGGCAAATATTCTAAAAACAATGCTAACAATAAATGATGAGCGACCCATATTAATAGTAGGGCTTGGAAACTGGCACGCAACTCCCGACGCGCTGGGCCCAAAAGTGGTAGACTATATTTTCGTTACGCGCCATTTGTTTAACTTAAAACATGAAGCCCTGAGCAAGGGTTTTAAAAATGTTGCAGCTATTTCCCCCGGAGTCTTAGGTATTACAGGAATTGAAACGGTAGAAATTGTTCAAGGCATCGTTGAAAAAATCAATCCTTCCTTTGTAATTGCTGTAGATGCTTTAGCTGCCGCCAATGTAGAAAGAATTTGTTCTTCTATTCAAATTGCAGATACAGGAATAAATCCAGGATCAGGGATAGGAAACCAACGTCCAGGATTAAATCGTGAAGTTTTGGGAATTCCGGTAATCGCCATTGGCTGCCCAACGGTGGTTAACGCAGCTATTATCGCCAAAAATACCCTGGAAATGTTTTTGGATAAATTCAGTTCATCAAAACAATTTTACCAATTTTTAAAAGCCAGGCAAGCGGGAATAATTACCTTAGTCCGGGAAGTTTTAGAGCCATTTTCTAATAATCTTACGGTAACGCCAAAAGAAATTGATTTTTTATTGTTAAATCTTGCTAAAGTAATTGCCGGGGGCATCACCATGGCAGTACACGAAAACGTCCAGCCGGAAAATGTGGAAATGTACTTAAATTAAAGGGGGGCAGAAGGTTAACCCCCTCTGCCCCACAAAAAGTTAGTTAGACTTTTCCAGAAAGCTGTTGCTCCGCTTGCTGAATTAATTTTTTGACCATATTACCACCTAATCTACCCCATTGTTTTGCCGGAATATCGCCACCATATTGTCCCGGTTGAACATTAACTCCAACTTCCCGGGCAGTTTCCCATTTTAATTGTTCTAAGGCTTGCTTGGCTTGAGGTACTACCACTTCATTTCGTGCCATTTTTTATGCCTCCTTTTTAGGTAGTAGGAAATTGACCACTTAACTGGGATTCCGCTTGCTGAATTAACTTTTTGACCATATTGCCACCTAATCTACCCCATTGTTTTGCCGGAATGTCGCCACCATATTGTCCCGGTTGAATATTAAGCCCAACTTCCCGAGCAGTTTCCCACTTGAACTGCTCTAAAGCCTGTTTGGCCTGAGGTACTATAATTTCATTCCGAGCCATCTTTATCACCTCCTTTTCTGGATTGGTACTCTTATTTTTTCTCGGTTAATTTTTTTTATGCGAGTAAGATTAATCCTCAACTGGCTTGATATTCACATTTTCGGTATTTTTTGTTTTTAAAATAACTTTGTTTACATCAACCCCGACTTCATTGGCCAATTCAAACATAAACTGCCGGTGTTCGGGAGTAAGCTCAAAATTTTTTTTAGCTTTCTTAGGCATTTTTTCACCTCCTCTTGAAAATTAGTTTTTTTTTCGCACCAAAACTTTATAACAAGAGAACAAAAATTTTATCGGTATTTTTATTTGTAAAATTGGTAATAATAAAAAAAAATTACGGGAGGAAGCAAAAATGAAAGAAAAAAAGACATTTAACCTTTACCGCGACGTCTATTTACTGGACGATAAATTTTTTGCTGAAGTTAACAGAAATGAAGCTAAGAAAAAAAACTTGGAGCATGAAAAAAGGCAGACCAAGTAACGGTCTGCCTTTCGTTAATTTTTCTGAAGCATATTAATTTTATCTCCATATTTCTCCAAAGCAAGGGTAATAAGCGCACGATGATTTTCCTTATTGGTTAAGATCTCATCTGCTTCCTTTTTAGCTAAAAACAATATGGCTTGATCTCGCACAATATCGGCAAGTTTAAATTCCCAGGCCCCTGACTGACGGGTTCCGCTAAGTTCTCCTGGCCCTCTTAATTTCAAATCTTCCTCCGCAATTTTAAATCCATCATTGTATTTTTCCATAATTTTCATCCTAAAAATACCTTCCTGATTTCTGGGGTTTCCTAAAAGAAAACAGTAGGATTGATGCTCACCCCGGCCTACCCGACCGCGAATTTGATGAAGCTGGGCTAAACCAAAACGCCAGGCATCCTCTATAATAATAACATTGGCATTGGGCACATCAACTCCCACTTCAATTACCGTAGTCGAAACCAAGATTTGAATATTATTTTTACGGAAGTTTTCCATTACCTCTTCTTTTTCCGCAGGTTTTAACCGTCCGTGCATTAAACCCCACTTAAACTGGGGAAATTTTTTAGAAAGCTTTTCGTAAAGCTTAGTAACTGCCTCTACTTGAAGTTTTTCCGACTCTTCAACCAGGGGGCAAACCACATAACCCTGGCGTCCTTCAGCAACTTGCTTTAATAAAAAGGCGTAAGCTTTACCTTTATCCTGAGAAGAAAGCCAATATGTTTTAATCGGTTTTCTCCCCGCAGGTAAAGCATCAACAATAGAAACATCTAAATCACCGTATAAAGTTAAAGCAAGCGTACGGGGAATTGGGGTAGCCGACATAACTAACTGGTTAACATATAACCCTTTTTCCACAAGACTACTTCGTTGTTCCACTCCAAACCGGTGCTGTTCATCGATCACAGCCAGCCCTAAATTATCAAAAATAACAGCTTCCTGAATCAAAGCATGGGTTCCAATTATTACATCAGCGTACCCATTTTTAATGGCTTTATAAACTGCTTCTTTCTTGCCCGATGATAAACTCCCCGAAAGCAAAACTACCTTTATCCCGAGAGGAGCAAAAAGACGGCTTAAGTTCAAATAATGCTGTTCCGCTAAGATTTCAGTGGGCGCCATTAAAGCCCCTTGAAACCCCGCTTCCACTGCTTTCACCAGAGCAAGGGCAGCTAAAATGGTTTTACCGCTCCCCACATCTCCCTGCACCAAGCGATTCATTGGTTTTTTAGCTGCTAAATCTTCTTTTATTTCTCTCCAAACCTTCTCCTGGGCTGAAGTCAGTTTAAAAGGGAGCGAATCAATAAATTTTTTCTCTAACTCTCCACTTCCTGCAATTACAATCCCGGGCTTTTTCTGATAATTTTCTTTATATAATCCAATGGCCAGGAAAAACAAGAGAAATTCTTCAAAAACCATTCGACGTCGCGCTAATTCGGACTGTTCGCTGCTTTCCGGAAAATGTAAATTCATTAAAGCTTGCTTAAGGTCTGGCAAACTATATTTCCTTAAAATCTCCTCCGGTAAAGGCTCGGTTATTTCCTCAAGATATTTGTCAAGAGCATTTTTAATTAACTGGCGAAATGTTTTGGGAGAAAGGTTTTCCGTTAACGGATAAATTGGTACTAAGCGATTGGTATGGAGTAATTCTTTATCCCAAAATTCATACTCATAAACATAAATATTTGTTTCGAAAAATCTCTTTTCAACTTTTCCGTAAAAATAAACTTTTTTCCCTTTAATAAAAACATTTTTTAGATAAGACTGGTTAAAAAAACAACCATAGGCAGTACCGGAACCGTCGTTAATCCCAACTTTTAATATTTTTAACTTGTCCCTGGGTATAACTTCTTTCACCTCAACAACAGTTCCTAATACCGTTGTCACTTCATCATTAATTAATTCACTTATTTTTTTTAAAGAACTGCGATCCTCATAACGTTTCGGAAAGTAGTAAATTAAATCTTTTACCGTCTCAATTTTTAACTTTTGCAAAAGTTTGGCTTTTTGTGGCCCTACGCCTTTTAAGTACTGAACCGGAATATCCATAGCAAAACTCCTTATCCTTACTCTTTTAGCATTTTCTTTGGTATCAATTTTCCATTACCCCTTGCAAAACCTTTAGCTTTTTGATATCTTTTACATGTATATATTTTAGCACAGTAAGAGCAGGAGGTGTACTTTATGGCTAAGGTTTGTGAAATCTGCGGGAAAGGCGTAGTTTATGGTCATCAAATAAGCCATTCGAATATTCATACGAAAAGAAAATGGCTCCCCAATTTACAAAGAGTACGGGCTGTTGTTAATGGAACCCGAAGAAGAATAACCGTTTGCACTACCTGCCTGAAATCAGGGAAAGTACAAAGAGCATAAAATAAAGTCGTGCAAAAGCACGGCTTTTTTCTTTAAAAAAAAACGCCAAAATTGGCGTCAGGTATTTTTTTCTTTATATTCTTTTATTTCTTTTCCTGAAAAAGTGTATTTTTCTCTACAAAAATGACAGACCGCTTCAACTATTTCCTCATCTTTTACCTCAGAGTAAAGTCCTATTAAATGAGGTAAAAGCTTTTCTCTACTGCATCTGCATAAAAAACCAACAGGTTTTTTTACGTAAATTTCGGTCTTATAAGGATTTACCACTTCTTGAATAATTTCTTCGATATGTTTACCTTGTTGTAGTTGATAGGTCAGAGACTGCTGTTCCCCTAAATTTTGTTCAAGAGTGCTAATTATTTCTTCCGGTGCTCCCGGCAAAATTTCAATTAAATATCCTCCCGCCTGAGCGACTGAACCATCGGGATTAACCAAAACTCCCAAGTTAAAAACATTTGGCCTTTGTTCCGAGTAATACAAATAGTAAGCCACATCTTCGGCAATTTCTCCAGACACTAATTGCACAGTCCCGGTATATGGTTCCTTTAATCCTAAATCCTTTGTTACGTATAAATGGCCTTTGCCTACTCCCCGTCCCACATCAAGTTTGTTGGCATCATTAAGCGGCAATTCGACTTCCGGATTAAACAAGTAACCACGAACCATGCCATCATTTCCCGCCGAACATACTATCCCACCTAAAGGTCCATCACCAAAAATTCTAAGGGTTAATAAATCACCGGGGTTTTTTAAATCGGATGCTAAAATAATCGTTGCGGTCAGAGCCCTTCCAAGGGCCGCCGTCGCCAAACGGGATAAGTTATGCCGTTTTCTTGCTTCCTCAACGGTTTGCCTACTACTAACTCCCGTAAACCTTATAAATTCCCCTGCCATACCTTTTACTAAATAATCGCTCAATGTTACTACTCCTTTCTTAAATCACCTACGGTTTTTACTATGTTGCCTGTAACAATATCAATTATTTTTATATCCCGGTCAATTATCGCAATTGTTGGCACCGGTTTAAAACCTTTAGGAAGGGATGGTGAACCTGGATTAAGCAGTATGCAGTTGGAAAACTTTTCAATTTGCCAAACATGGGAATGACCATGAATAACTATATCGGCAAGCTCCAAATAATTTTCTTTTAACTTTTCAAAATCATGAACAACCATGAGCTTTTTACCCCGATATTCGGTTAAGAAAAAAGGGGAAAAAAAGGGAATCCCCAGGAATGTTTCATCAACTTCAGCATCGCAATTTCCCCGTGCAATATAAATTTTTTGCTTGATGCTTTTTAAATATTTTGCTAAACCGGCCGGATCATAGCCTTCCGGTAATGGGTTTCTCGGCCCATGGTATAAGACATCCCCGGCACAAAGGATAAATTCGGTATCTTTAAGAAAATCGTAAGCTTTGATAAATCTTTGTAAACTTCCGTGAATATCACTTATAACCCCAATTGCCAAACCAAACCCTCCAGTTTATACTTTCTTAAATAAATTTGCCATTTCAATAGCCGCTAAGGCTGCCTCCCAGCCCTTATTCCCGGCTTTTGTACCAGCCCTTTCAATGGCCTGCTCGATGGTATCGGTGGTTAATACGCCAAAGATTACCGGCTTGTTAGCCTCCAAACCAACCGCAGCAATTCCCTTGGCTACTTCAGCCGCTACATAATCAAAATGAGGAGTTGCTCCACGGATTACTGCCCCTAAACAAATAATTGCATCATAATCTTTGTGAGCTGCCCGTTTGGCAACTAATGGTATTTCAAAGGCCCCAGGCACCCAGATAACATCAATATTGGTGTTTTCTACTTCATGCCGGGTCAAACAATCCAAAGCTCCAGCTAAAAGCTTTTGGGTAATAAATTCATTAAACCGGCTAACAATTATTCCAATTTTTAATCCTTTCCCGTTAAGCTTTCCTTCAAATACCTGCATTTTTTAATTCTCCTTTCCATTAATTTTCAGTTAGATTTAAGAGATGTCCTAATTTTTTCTTTTTGGTAAGCAGATACTTTTTATTTTCTTTTTTAGGTGGAATTTCTATCGGTACCCTCTCAACAATCTCTAAACCATAGCCTTCAAGCCCCTTAATTTTCTTAGGATTATTTGTCATAAGCCGGATTTTTTTAATTCCTAAATCGGCTAAAATTTGCGCGCCAATTCCATAATCCCGCAAATCCGCTGGAAAACCTAGCGCCTCATTAGCTTCAACGGTGTCTTTTCCCATATCCTGCAAGTGATAAGCTTTTATCTTATTTGCCAGCCCAATTCCTCTTCCTTCTTGACGCATATATAACAGTACTCCGCGTCCTTCTTTTTCAATCATTTTAAGAGCTGTTTGCAACTGGTCTCCACAATCGCACCGTAAGCTTCCGAAAACATCACCGGTAAGACATTCGGAATGCACTCGCACTAAAACCGGCTCACCATCAGCAACATTTCCTTTTACTACCGCCAAGTGGGTTTGATGGTCTAAAAGACTTTCGTAAGCAACAGCAACAAATTCCCCGTATTTTGTAGGAAGCATGGCAAAAGCTCCCCGTTCTACCAGCTTTTCGTTACGACGACGATATTGAATTAATGAGGCAATGGTAATGATTTTTAAATTATGTTTTTGCGCAAATTCCAGCAAATCCGGAACTCTAGCCATCTGTCCATCGTCACGCATAATTTCACAAATAACGCCTGCCGGATACAGTCCGGCCAGCCTTGCTAGATCCACAGCCGCTTCAGTATGGCCTGCCCGCCTTAATACCCCTCCTTCTTTTGCCCGCAGGGGAAAGATATGTCCAGGCCGGCGAAAATCCTGCGGTCGTGCTTGCGGGTCTATTAATTTTAAAATGGTTTTAGCTCTTTCCGCAGCTGAAATTCCGGTATGGGTATCCACGGCATCAACCGACACGGTAAAGGCTGTATGATGAGGATCGGTGTTTTGCGTTACCATTATTGGAATTTCTAATTCATCCAAGCGCTTTCCTTCCATAGGAACACAAATGAGACCTCTACCGTATTTTGCCATAAAATTTACTATTTCCGGAGTTACCTTTTCTGCTGCACAAACCAAATCTCCTTCATTCTCCCGATCTTCATCATCAACCACAATTACCATTTTCCCCTGTTTTAAATCTTCTAAAGCCTCTTCAATGGTGTTAAAGCCCATTTATTTCTCCCCCTATCTTTTATAAAAAGCCATGTTCGGCCAGAAAATTTAGGTCAATTTTCCGGGATGCTCCCTGTTTTTTTATAAAACTAAAAACATACTTTGCTAAAATATCCGCTTCCAAGTTTACCGGAGAACCAATTGTTTTATAGCCTAAAGTAGTGTTTTTAAACGTATGGGGAATTATTGAGACAGTAAATGAATCGTTATAAACATCAACTACCGTCAAGCTTATGCCATCAACCGCGACCGACCCTTTTGGAACCAAATACTGTAAAAAACCTTCGGAAGCTTTTATTTTTATTATTTTGGCAATTTCTTTTGCTCTTATTTCAACTATCCACCCCACTTCATCCACATGACCTTGAACAATATGACCTCCCAAACGATCCGTAGGCCGTAGAGTTCTTTCAAGATTTACCCTATCCCCGGGACTTAAGAATTTTAAATTTGTTTTAGTATAAGTTTCGGGCATAACATCCGCCTCAAAATAATCGTTGCCAAAATTGACCACCGTAAGGCAAGTACCGTTAACAGCGATGCTATCACCTAATTTTACATCTTCAAGAATTGTCTTGGCTTCAACGGTTAATGTTAACGACTCCCCGCTTTTTTTAATTTCCCGAACTCTTCCAAGCTCTTCTACAAGACCTGTAAACATTTTACCCTCCTGAAAAATAGCCTTCAATAAAAACATCTTCCCCAAAACGTCTTAACTTGTGTATTGCTAACGGCAAGGCATCTTTCATTAAACTTATTTTTAAATCACCAATTGGTCCGGGAGCATTTTTCCCCCCAACTATCTTGGGTGCAATAAAGATATATGCTTTGTCCGCAAGTCTATTTTGTAGTAAACTCGCATGGACCACCGCTCCGCCCTCAACCAAAATTGAAATGATTCCAAGCCTGGAAAGTTCCAAAAAAGCCTCTTTAATGTTAATCCTATTTTCCCCTAAAGGAGCAGTTACAATGTGACCAAATCCGTTGCTTACATGTTTTGGTAGTTTTTTACTGGCGGTAATTAAAACATTTTTCTCCTTTTCAAGTTGAAAAATATTTAGACCTTCCGGTAAATTTCCACTTCCAGATAAAACTATGCGGTAGGGATTTCGCCCCTGGGGTATCCGACAAGTTAACAGTGGATTATCTATAATTAAGGTCTTTGCTCCCACCAAAACTGCATCATATTCATTCCGTAACCTATGGACAAAACTCCGGCTTTTCTCACCGGAAACCCAACGGGAGTCATAAGTTTCGGTGGCAATTTTACCATCAACCGTCATCGCCCATTTTAAAGAAATAAAAGGTAGCCCCGTTTTAATAAACTTAAAAAATTTTTCATTAAGGTAAAAAGCCTCTTCCGCCAAAACCCCTTCAACAACTTCAATTCCTGCATTTCGTAAAATTTCAATACCTTTTCCGGAAACCTTGGGATTCGGGTCCCGTACGGCAACTACCACCTTTTTTATACCTGCCGCAATTATCGCCTCGGTACAGGGTGGTGTTCGTCCATAGTGACAACATGGCTCTAAAGTTACGTACATGGTACCGCCACGGGCTTTTTCCCCGGCCGCCTTTAATGCTTCCCGTTCAGCATGGGGTAAGCCAGCTTTTTTATGGTATCCTTCCCCTACAATATTTCCATCTTTATCAACAATAACAGCTCCCACTACAGGATTTGGCGAAGTTCTTCCCAAAGCTCTTTTAGCAAGCTTTAACGCCCTTTTCATTAACTGCTGGTCGTTCATATTAACCCCTCGCAAAAAATTTAAAACCCCAAAGCTTCTGCTTCGGGGTAAAAAGGCAAAAAATGAACCCATTATACCTTCTCCCATCCAGACTTTAACTGTCGGCTCCGGAATTTCACCGGATCTATCCGTAAATTTTTACGGACTCGCGGGCTTTACCGCCGGTTAGGAATTCCACCTGACCCCGAAGGTAGTAAGATTAAGCAGTATTAAATTAATTTAATTATATTAAGAGGTATTTTTGCTGTCAATAATTTAGCTTTTTTGACAAACTGCCAACAAATCTTTTAGGTTTTTAATTACATCACCCTTAAACAAAAAGCTACCGGTAACAAGAAAATTCGCCCCGGCCTCAATCACTAACGGAGCCGTTTGTAAATTGATCCCGCCATCAACACCCAATAAAATTTCCTGAGGAGCTTTACAAACCATACTTTTTACTTTCCTTATCTTCGTAAGTTGATTATTAATGAAGCTTTGGCCACCAAAACCAGGATTAACGGACATTATCAATATTAAATCTATTAAATCCAAAAGATATTCAAGATTTTCCGGCGGAGTAGCAGGATTTAAAGCTATTCCAGCTTTTTTCCCCGAATCCTTAATCTTTTGAAGTAAGCGGTGGGGATGCCTGGTACTTTCCCAGTGGATAGTTATCATATCCGCCCCCGCTTCAATAAAGGGCTCGATTAAACTTTCCGGCTTTTCAACCATTAAATGCACATCAAAAATCAAATTAGTTTTTGCTCTTAAACTTTTTACAACCGGTGGACCAAAAGTTAAATTAGGTACAAAATGCCCGTCCATAATATCCAGATGTAAATATTTTGCCCCACCTGTTTCCAGTTGTTTTAAAACAAGTTCAAGATTACTGAAATCCGCATTTAAAATTGAGGGTGCAATATTAACAAGCAAGTTAACTGCTCCTTTCGTCACTGGTAATTTCTTCTAAAAAGGTTAAATAGTTTTCATAACGAAAGGGCGGAATTTCCCCGGTTTCCAGAAGTTCTCTCACCCGGCAGTTTGGTTCCTTAACATGGAGACAATTAGGAAAATAACAATATTTCCGATTTTGATTAAATTCAGGAAAATAGCTCTGCAGCTCTAATTTATCCATTTCCGGCAAAGTTAAATTACTAAATCCAGGAGTATCCGCAATAAATCCGCCAAAGGGTAATTTTATTAACTCCACGTGCCTGGTGGTGTGTCTGCCCCTTTTTATTTTAGGACTTACCTCTCCGGTAGCCAATTTTGCTCCTGGTACCAAACGATTAATTAAAGTACTTTTTCCCACTCCCGATGGCCCTGCTAAAACGGAAATTTTTTGGTTTAAATAATCAGTTAACTCGTCAATCCCAGTGTCACCTCTGGCAGTAATGGCAACAACCTTTGGCAATATTTTTTTATAATACTCAAAAAGCTTTTGGCTTTCCGGATTCACCAAATCAAATTTATTAAATACCAAAACCACTTCAAGCCTTAAAGCATATGCCATGACCAGCAACCGATCAATTAATTCGGTACTGGGAAAGGGGTCAGCAAAAGCAAATACAAGCAATACTTGATCGACATTGGCAATTGGTGGTCTTATTAACTCGTTTTTACGGGGTAGTAAGCTTTCGATAACTCCCTCAGAATTAGGAACCAGTTCTCTGATTACTACCCTATCACCGGTTAAAATTTTTATATTATCTTTTTTAAACTTCCCGCGCGCTTTACACATGTAAATAGCTTTTCCGGTATCAACATAATAAAACCCTGCATAATTTTTAACAACGAGACCTTCCAATGAATTAGTTCACCTCCTTGTCTTCTATCACTACAGCATCTAAATACACTTTAATTCTCCCTTTTCCATAATAGTATACTTCTTTTTCCAGAACGGTTCCTGGCTCTTCACTATCATTAGCATAAACAATTACTTCAGAAGGTCTTACATCTTTTACAACAATTTTGACCGAATGTTTTTGGCCATCATTTGGCACTTCTAAAGTCACTAAAACAGACTTTCTCACCGGGCCAGGGCCACGAGATACGGTAATTCTAACTTTTGAGCCTTCCTCCACTAAACTCCCCGGAAGGGGATTTTGAGTAACAACTTGCCCTGCAAAATATTCGGTACTATCTACCTCTTTAATAGTATCATCAAGGACTAATTTCACCTGCTGCAGTGTTTTTCGAGCCTCTTCAATTTGTTTGCCCCTTAAATCAGGTACGGTAATCCAGGCCGGTTTTGCTCCCTTGCTTAAAATAAGTTTTATTTTATATCCCTTTTCCACTTCAGTGTTTGGTTCTGGATCCTGTTCAATAACGGTACCCCGTGCTAAGCGTTCGTCATATATTTCGTTTATTTCACCTACTTTTAATCCTGCATTTTCCAAAATCACCCGGGCATCATGAATATCTTTTTCCCGCACATCGGGAACCAGCACCATTTCCTTTCCTTTACTAACAACCAAATAAATCGGTCGAACAACTTTAACCCTTTCTCCCGGTAAAGGGTCAATAGAAATCACTTTATCCTTGGGAACTGTTTCGTGGTATGCCGAAGAAATAATGATATTGGTAAAACCAAGTTCCTCTAACTTTCGCTTCGCCTCCCCAATTCCAAGCCCGCGAACCTCGGGAATCACCGCTTCTTTGACATTAAAATAATTATACAAAAAATACCCCAAACCACCAATTAAAGCCAGAAATAAAGCCACCAGGGCTATAATTCCGGAAGTTTTCAATCTTTTTTTACCGCGAACTTCCGAAAACTGGTTTTTATCCAATATAATGGTCATCGTGCTATCCTCGGCAAAATTTTCTTCCGGCAAATCCAATTTTTTTAAAGTGGCAATTAACTCATAAGCGGATTTATATCTTTGCTCTGGCTTTTTACTCAATAACTTCAAGATGATTCGGTCTAGTTCGTCAGGAATATTTTTATTATAAGAAGAAGGTGGTTTTGGTAGATCATTTATCTGCTTTAAAGCCACAGCTATTGGGGAATCACCGGTAAAAGGCAGTCTTTTTGTCACTAATTCATAAAACACCACTCCTAAAGAATAAAGGTCGGAAGCAAAAGTCAAGCTTTCACCTTTGGCCTGCTCGGGCGATAGGTAATGAACTGAACCCAAAATTTCTTTATCTTTGTTGATTGTCGAGGAGGTAACATTTCCGGCAATGCCAAAATCGGTTAATTTGGCGATTCCTTCGGGAGTGATAATGATATTTTGTGGTTTTACATCCCGGTGCAAGATACCGTGTTGATGGGCATGACCCAAAGCCAAAGCAACCTGTAAAACAATCCTCACACTTTCACGTAAACCTAAATTTTTTTCTCGAATTATTTCTTTTAAATTTTTACCTTCAACATATTCCATTACTAAAAAATAAGTATTATCTTCCTGTCCGACATCGTAAATGTTAACGATATTGGGATGAGAAAGGCTGGCAAGAGCCTTAGCTTCCCGTTTAAATCTTTCTACAAATTCCTCATCACTGGTAAATTCAGGTCGAAGAATTTTGATGGTTATGTAGCGGTTTAAAAGTAAATCCTGTCCTTTATAAACAACCGCCATCCCCCCGCCACCCAGGGTTTCAAGGATTTTATACCTACCGGCTAATACTCTCCCGATCATTTCTTCACCTCTCTCTCCTCGGCAAACCGGGCAAGAACAACGGTAATATTATCCCGGGACCCCTTAAGCAAAGCTTGCCGAATTAACTCATCCGCCAAGTTTTCTAGCGCCATTGTCCGATTTGTCTTAAGGAATTCGGCAAGTTCAGCCTCCTTTATTCCGTCTAATAAACCATCGGTACAGAAAAGATAAAGATCCTGCGGGTGAACTTGAAACTTAACAATATCCACTTCCTCATTTGCCCCATCTAAAGCTTTGAGCAAAAGATGCCGGTAGGGATGGGAAATAGCATCTTCTTCCGTTATAATCCCTTGGGAAACCATTTTGGCCACATAAGTATGATCCTGCGTAAGCTTTAGCAATTTATTCGCCCTAAAGACATAAGCACGGCTATCGCCAAGGTGACCGATAAAAAGATTTTCCCCGGCAAATATACCCAAAGTTAGGGTTGTCCCCATTTCTTTTAAGTCTGCATCTTTATTTTGCTGCTCTTTAATTTTCTTATTAATTATTTGAAAAACTTCCTGAATGCTTTTTTCCGCTTCAATTATTTCCCCGCTCCTAAATTGGTCAAAATATTCGGCAATGATTCTTACCGCTAATTGACTGGCAACGGCTCCGCCCGAATGGCCTCCCATTCCATCAGCAACCGCTAAAATGCTCTTTTTTTCGTCAATAAAATATGCATCTTCATTGAGAGCCCGTACCGGTCCTTTAGCTGTTCTCCCCACAATTTTCATTTTTACACCTCAAAATACTTTGCTTTTAATTGACCACAAGCTCCGTCAATCTCATCGCCTAACTCCCGGCGAACAGTAACGGGAATTCCTGCCCTTTTTAAAACTTCTTTAAACTTATTAATTTTTTCTACTGAAGGAGTTTTAAAATTTCTCTTTTCAATTGTATTGTACGGGATTAAATTAACATGAACAAGTTTTCTCTGCAATAACTGCGCAAGTTTCAAGGCGTGTTCAACGGTATCGTTAACATTTTCTATTAAAGCATACTCGAAGCTAACACGCCTTCCGGTTTTATCTATAAAGTACCAAGCAGCATCTAAAAGTTCCGCCAAACCCCAGCGTTTATTAATCGGGATTAATTCATTCCGGAGCGCATCATCTGGCGCATGCAAAGAAATGGCTAATGTAACGGGAAGCTTTTCCTCGGCAAGAGCTTTAATTTGGGGTACCATTCCGCAGGTTGAAATGGTAATTTTCCGGTAACTAATATTTAAGCAGTCCTTTTCATTAATTTTCCGCATAAACTTAAGTACTTCGGTAAAATTATCTAAGGGTTCACCGCTCCCCATTAGCACTACCCGGGTAATTTTTTCCGAACTACTTGCTTTAAGCACCAGTATTTGTTCTATCATTTCCCCAGCCGTTAAATTACGCGAAAAACCCCCCAGCCCGGTAGCACAAAATTTGCAGCCCATTTTGCAACCCACCTGGGTGGATAGGCAAACGGTATTGCCGTAGCGATACTTTAATAAAACCGCTTCAATTCCCAGGTTATCTTTAAGCTTTAGCAAGTATTTAATGCTCTGTCCATCCCTTGATTTTTTGCTGTGAATAATTTTTAAAGAAGGCAACAAAAAATTTTCTTTAAGCTTTTCCCGCAATCTTACCGGTAGATTTGTCATTTTATTAAAATCCAATTCTCCGTGTTTAAAAATCCACTCATTTATCTGTTTTAAGCGAAAAGATTTTTCATTATTTTCTTTCAGCCAAGCCACTATTTCTTCCGGATTTAAATCTAAAAATGCCCTCATTTACTACCCGCCTTTTAACATAATTTTTTTAAAATTACACCAAAAAAACCATCTCCTATTTCCCCTGGAAGCAAACGTAGATAGTAATTATTTTTTACAATACCTAAATTAAAAAACCATTCTGGAGGCTTTACTAAAACAAAATTTGGGTTTTTTCTTAAAAAATTTTCCACAACCCCTTCATTTTCTTCCGGCTCGATACTGCAGGTTGAATAAACTAATATTCCTTCCGGTGGTAAAAGCTTGGATAAGTTGGTTAAAATCTCTAATTGATATTGAGATAACTTTATTATTTCTTCCTCGCTCTTTTGCCAGCGGGCATCCGGCTTTCGCGCCAGAACACCCGTACCCGAACAGGGTACATCGGCCAGAATCCAGTTGGGATTTACCCCATCGGGTAGCTTTAATCTTGTGGCATCCCCCAATAAACATCTTATAATATTAATCCCCAAACGGTGGGCATTTTCCTCAATTAATTTAAGTCTTCCGGGATGGACATCAAAGGCATAAATAATCCCTTTATTTCCCATAAGCTGTGCCAGGTGGGTAGATTTACCTCCCGGTGCCGCACACGCATCTATCCCCACCGAATTGGGTTCAGGGTTAATTAAATAGGCAATAAACATCGAACCAGTATCCTGAATATAAAATAAGCCTTCATCGTACCCCGGTAGCTCTTTAACTCCAACCTTACCTAAAATTACCACTCCTTCGGGTAAATACGGCAGTTGTTTAAAATTAATGTTTTTTTCGTTTAACAGGTCACAATAAGCTTTTGGAGAGATTTTTAAGGTATTAATCCTTAAAGTTAGGTTAGGCTGATGGTTATTATACTTCAGTATCTCCACCGTTTTTGTGTATCCATATTGATTTAGCCACCGCTTTACCATCCATTCAGGATGGGAGTAAGCAATGGCTAAATACTCCACCTCATCGCTTACGTCTATTTTTGTAATTTCCTCTCGCCGCCTAATAAAATTACGTAAAACTCCATTAACAACTCCCGTAAACCCCCGATAATTTCGCTTTACCGCTTCAACCGTCTCATTGATTGCCGCATAGGTTGGTACCTTATCTAAGAAGTACAGTTGATATAGCCCTACCCGGATAGCATTAATGACAAAAGGCGGAAGCTTGCTCCTTTTTTTCAGGAGCTTTCCCGCCATGTAATCCAACAATTTAAGTTGTTTTAAAACACCGTAAGTAAGTTCCACAACAAAATCTTTATCTTCTTTTTTGCCTAAATTAGCAATTAATTTAGGTAATAAGAGATTTACGTAAGAATTATTTTTTTCGACTTCAACCAGGGTTTTTATTACCAATTCGCGCAAATTCACCAAAAGCACCTACCAAATCAACCGGTTTAAATAATAATAAAATTTATCGTACTCAATTAATGTTTCAAAACATGGTCCTTTAGGTCTTAAATTAATCAGTCCAAGGGAAAGAACCGGGATATCATTCATCCCCGAAAACAGATCCCCTTCACAAGCCACTGCAAAGACAACCTCCGGCTGCATACTCTTGACAAATTGCCTTGCCGCAGTTCCTCCTGCAGCAACGGCAATTTTTAATCCCCGTTCCCTGGCATAACACTTTAAAACTCCCACCGGACACCGGAAGCATTCACGGCAATTTTGCACATCATAAGTAATTTTATAAAGACAATCAGCTTTCTGCAAACAATGGGGCAAAAGCAATAACACTTTTTCCGGAGAAAACGGGCCATATTTTAGTGTTTTATCATTCACCAATGAAATATATTTTTGAATATCTTTTCGTACATCACGCTTAAAAAGAGATTTTATAAAGATTTTTTGCTTGTAAAAATTTAGCATTCAAAGGTTTCCCCCACAAGAGGTCGATAACCATTTAAAAAACTTTCCCACGACATTTTTTTACCGCCTTCCGGTTGAAGTTCTAAGATTTGTAAACCCCTTTCTCCCGTAGCAACCAAAAACCCGTTTTTTCTATCAGCAAAAATTATCTCCCCCGGCTTTTTTCCAGAAAACTCCCCCACCTTCGCCTTCCATATTTTTATTTTTTTCCCGCGAAAAACGGTATATGCCCCAGGAACAGGATTTAAAGCTCTTATTTGGTTTCTTATTTTTTCAGCTGAATCGGCCCAGTGGATAATTTCATCTTCTTTTTTAAGGGGTGGTGCGTAGGTTGCCAACTGGTGGTCTTGCGGAACTCTGGGAAGACCACCTTCTCTAAGCCTTTTTAATGCTTCAATTATCAAATCCGCACCAATTTCTGCCAGAATTTCTCTTAACTCTCCCCCGGTAATTTCCTGGTTAATTGCAACCTTTTCCTGTAAAGCAATATCTCCTGTATCAAGCCCCTCATCCATATACATTATCGTAATTCCCGTTTCTTTTTCTCCGGCCATAAGACAGCGTTCAATGGGTGCAGCCCCCCGGTAAAAGGGGAGAAGAGAGGCATGGATATTTAAGCAACCATAAGGAGGAATATTTAAAATCTCTCTGGGTAAAAGTTTGCCATAAGCAGCTACTACAATAACCTCCGGTTTTACGGCTAAAATCTCCCGGTAAACCTCTTCATTAAACTTTAAAGGTGTAATAACCCTGAGATGGTTTTCCTGGGCAAATAGCTTGACCGGTGAAGAAATAACTTTTTTACCCCTGCCCGCAGCGGCATCGGGTTTAGTTACCACCAAAGCCACTTCATGGTGGGAAATTAACTTAGCTAAAGGTTTTACCGCAAATTCCGGAGTACCCATATAGACAATACGCATATTATTAGCGACCCTTTCTGACAATATTGTCCGCCTTTTCCACAAATAAAATACCATTTAAATGATCAATCTCATGTTGAAAAGCTCTGGCCAGCAACCCTTCCGCTGGTATCACAATTTCCTCACCGTAACGATTTAATCCTTTTACCGTCACCTTTTTCGCTCTAACAACCTCCCCCTGCACTCCAGGAACACTTAAACAACCCTCAATATCCTTTTCTTCACCGGAAACCTCAATAATTTCGGGATTAATAAGTTCAATTAACCCTTCCCCAACATCCACCACAATTGCCCTCTTACTTACCCCAATTTGCGGAGCTGCCAGACCAACCCCGTTATACGCATACATGGTATCAGCCATATTTTCCAGAAGCTTTATTATATTGGGTGTTATTTCTTTTATGGGCTTGGCTATTTCTTTTAAAATCGGATCACCAATCTCCACAACTTTATAGACTGCCACTTGTTTTCCTGGTCATCCAAACTGTACAAAACTGTACAGTTTGAGGCTGGGCTATTTGTAGTCCGCCCTTTCAGAGAGTGCCCATCCCCAGCAGGCGGTATTTAGACACTCCCATAGTCCCATCACCAAGCTATGGAACTTGCCGTAGCTTTCAGCCACCTTCTCCCATACCGCTTACAAGTATTCTCTTAAGCGGTGACAGGTCACGATATAATGGCCTGTCAAGGAGAGCTCCGGTCAGGAGGGCTACCCGCAAAACTCGCCACGGTTTGTACGGTAAGGTTTTCCCCTTT
>NZ_ATYG01000044.1:0-10602 GCF_000427565.1 Carboxydothermus ferrireducens DSM 11255 | reverse complement strand
AGAATTTTATAAAAAAACAGAAAGGCGGGAACTACTTGCGGGCGGAAATTAAACTTATCGTTAAAGCAAAAGCCATCATACCGTATAATTACCAGCATGCCTTAACTGCTTTGATTTACCGTGGGTTAGGGGCTGAATCTCAAAGACTTGCGACCTTCCTTCATGATACAGGTTTTCGCCAGAATACAAAAACCTTTAAATTTTTTACTTTTTCTCCCTTAAGCTTTACTAACTTTAAAACAATCCGGGAAGGTATTGTGGTTTTTCCAGGCTTTGCAAGTTTTAAGGTATCATCTCCGCTACCTGAGTTTATTGATTATTTAACTTCAGGCCTCTGGGTGATTCGCAATTTTAAATTTCTCAATCTGCCTGTAAGCATTAGGGAAATCGTTCCCTTACCACTAAAAAATTTTAAAGACGAAGAGATATTTGTACTTAAATCACCTCTGGTACTGGCGGTAAAAAATGAAGAAAAAACTACTCCAACTTATCTTACTTATGTTGAGGATAGGGATTTATACCGGGAAAAGCTTTTAAATAATCTTATCAATAAATACCGGGTTTATTATGGGCGGGAGCCTGAAATATCAACCTTTGATTTTACCTATGATGAAAGTTTTTTTAAGGAAAAACTTCCCACACGCTTAATAACCTACAAAGATCAAAAAATCCGGGGACTTTGTGCTCCTTTTAAAATTAAAACAAATCCCGAGTTAATAAGCCTGGGCTATTATGCAGGCTTTGGGGAAAAGAACAGTATGGGCTTTGGTTTTGTGGAGTAAATTTACTGGAAAAATTTTTTTGGTATCTATTTTTATAATTAAAATTAAAAAATTGCAGGGAGGTGATCAGGTGTTAGAAGCAGTGCGGGAAGTTGGGAGGCTTGCTACTGAACATGCTTCTGGAAGTTTTCTTGAAAACCTGTGCCTGGAAATCGAGGAAGAACAGGGGGGAAGGAGACAGCATGTAGTAGTAATTGATTTTTCCACTTCCAAAAATCATTTAAAAATTACTCCAAAGGAAATTACCCCTGGAGTAACAGAAAGAGAATATCTATGGGTTGGAAATGCTGACGGAAGTAGCAGTCCTCAGTGGTATTTAACGACAAATAATCTTACTTTTTTAGTATCCCAAACGCTTCCCAATTTACTGGAGGTTTTACCCGAGGGGTCGAAGTTAGCCCAGAATGTGCAAAAAGTTTTAGACCTTTACTTTTTTGATACCGGCGTAAAGGATGGGGCCGAGAACCGCTATCGCTACATTTTAAACCTGGAGATGCTGCCAGGATACAAAGGCAGCAAATTACTTGACTTAATCAAAGAAAATCCTAAAGGTAAAAATTTAGCCCAGGCGGTAGCTAAAGAATTTAGTAAGTGGATTAAGGAACAGACTGGCCTAAGTGAAAAAGAAATAGCTCTATATACCGTTTATTTTGACGGGCAAAAAGGGGTAGATTACAGGGAGTACCAGGAAAAAGTAGAAGCCGCAAAAGTTTTTGATATTTTTGCCGGGGAAGAGGGGGTATGCCACGCTTGTGGAAATTTTGGTCCAATAACCTCCGATACTACTAAGTTAAAATTTAAGTACTATATTACCGATAAAATTGGCTATGCCAGCAATCATGATAAGAAAAACTTCTATAAAAACTATTCACTGTGCCCTGATTGTTATAAAAAACTGTTGATTGCTGAAAGTTTTATTCAAAACAAATTCAATAACCGCCTTGGGAATTTAAACCTGTTCATCATTCCGGGTTTCCTTTTCCCGGTAAATTTAAAAAAGCAGCAATTTCAAAAATGGATGGATTTTACCAATAATAGTTTTAACAACCTTAAAGGTTATAGTGAGATTGCCGGGTACGAAGAAATGGTTAGCGACTATTTTGAAAATCGGAATATCTATAATCAGCTAATTTTTAATTTCTTGTTTTACCAAAAAAATAAAGCGGAATTTAAAGTGCTAAAACTTATTAAGGACATTCCCCCCAGTCGTATTCTTAAAATCCTGCAGCTTTTTCAGAAAGTAAATGAAGTTTACAAGAAACACTTTAACCAGCTCCTGCCGGAACTTTCTTTAAACCTAAACCGCATTTACTACCAGATTCCCCAGCAAAAAGGCAAAACCAGCGTTGAATACCGGAAATTTTTAGACTTACTTGAGTCCATTTTTACCGGACACCCGGTGGAAAAAAGCTTTATCATCCGTCAGCATATTGAACTTTTTAAAATTTTTGCCTTTACCAAGGAAGGTTTTAATGTCAATCCGGGAAGTGAAAAGTATAAGGAAATTGAACTGGCCAAAGCTTGTCTTCGGGCTAACCTTTTGAATTTATTTTTACAGGAACTTGAAATACTGCCAAAGGAGGTGGATGCGGTGGAATTAGAGTTAGACTTAAAAGCTGAAGACTTAGAGTACATCCGGGAAATGGGCTATACACCACAGCAGGCTGCTCTGTTCCTTCTGGGGGTGCTGGTGGGGGAAATAGCTTCTGCCCAGCATCAGAGTAATCTCAATAAAGCCATTTTAAATAAACTGACTTATCAGGGAATGAGCTTGCGCCGAATAATAACGTTTGCCAATGAAGTACACCATAAATTATTCCAGTACAAAAAGTTAAATCCCAGTACCGAGAAAATCTACAACAGTATGAAAAAGCTTTTAGACCGGGAAATTCCCCGGTGGAGTTTATCGGATCAGGAAAATGTGTTTTATCTTTTATCCGGCTACAGCTATCTTACCGGGAAAATCTTATCCCGGGCCAAAAATGAAAAATTAGAAGTGGAGGGGATGTAAATGGGTGAGTTAATTAAAACAAATAGTGAAATTTTGTTTCTCTACGATGCCAAGCTTACCAATCCCAACGGTGATCCCGATGATGAAAATCGGCCGCGGATGGATTATGAAACTAAAACCAATCTCGTCTCCGATGTCCGGCTAAAGCGTTATGTTCGGGATTACTTACAGGAAAAAGGGTATGAAATTTTTGTGGCCAAAGTGGAAGGGGAAACGGTAAACGCCACCGAGAGGCTGGAAAAATTGCTTGGTAAAACAAGTAAAAACATAAGTAAAGACGATGTGCCTGTGTTATTAGAAAAACTTGTCGATGTTCGCCTTTTTGGTGCAACTATGCCCATTAAAAGCGAAGACGGCGGAAGTTCATTAACCTTTACCGGGCCCGTCCAATTTAACTGGGGCTACTCTTTGAACAAAGTAGAGTTAGTGGAATCAAACACTATAACTTCTCGCTTCAGCAGTGCGAGCGGCAATGAACAGGGAACCATGGGTAAAGACTACCGCCTGTATTACTCCTTAATTGCCTTTCACGGGATTGTGGCAGCGCACCGGGCAAAGTTTACGCAATTAGATATGGAAACCTTATCTTTATTAGATGAGGCATTTGTTAAAGCCATTCCCCTTTTAGCCACCCGGAGTAAAATCGGCCAGTATCCAAGGCTGTATCTTCGAGTGGAGTATGTAGACGATACTACCTATCTAGGGGATTTTAGAAGCTTTCTTGAAGTTAATCCGAAAGAAGGATTAAGGGATATCACGGATTATGCTTTGGAAGCGGGGAAACTTGTTGATTTGTTGGCCGAAAATAATCCGAAGATTATTAAGATTCTAATGTATTTTGACCATAATCTAAAAACCACCTATCACGGGGAAGCAAAGAATTTTGCCCGATTACTTGCGGAAAAGCTGGGGGATTCTAAGGTAAGTATTCTAAATTATTAAGAAAGGGCTGAAGGCAATGCGGAAAATAGTAATTTTTGAAATTCGCGGTCCTGCAGCCCACTTTCGCAAGTTTTATACCAACTCTTCTTCCTTAAGCTATGCTTTTCCCGCAAGAACTACGCTGGCGGGAATTATTGCGGCTGTGCTGGGGCTACCTAAAGATAGTTATTATAGCCTTTTAACCGGAAATGAAGCTCACTATGCCTTGAGATTAATGACACCGGTACGGAAAATCATGCAGACGGTAAAATTTGTAAGAACAAAAACAATTAGGGAAGTTAATGGCTCCGGCGGGCCAACGATGATACCCACTGAAATAATTTTGCCGGTGCGGGGAAGAGAACTTATTTACCGGGTATACTTTTACCATGATGACCCGAGTTTTCAGGAGGAATTGGCAAAACAACTTGCTCTGGGACCAAAGTTTCCCGTTTATTTAGGGCGAAGCGAATTTTTAGCAAAAATTGATTTTCTGGGTGTCTTCCCGGGGACAGCATTAGAAACGAATTTTGTAGATACCGTAGTGAATCTTGAGCTTTTAAAGGACGAAGAGCTTCTATTTTCTACCCCTGATGGTGAAGATTTAAGGTATTTAAGAGAAAAAATGCCCTTTTCCTTTAATCCCGACCGGTCCATAGCCTCTACGGCTTCTGTGGTTTATGAAATCGGCGGGAAAAAGGTAAGCGGTAGATTCAAAGTGCCGGCCTTTCAGATTGACTCTTTAGGGGATGTAGTTTTATTTTTAGAGCCAGGGGGGATTTGATGCTTTATTATTCGCACTATGATATCGGGATAGAAAAACTATTAAAGGACCATTTGCAAGAAGTTACTGCCAGCATGGTAAAAAAGTTTCAAGGCCTTCCGGGTTTAGACCGGGAGGCTTTTTTAAAAAGCCTTAAAGCGGCAGGGCTTGGCCATGATTTTGGGAAATATACCTCGTACTTTCAGGACCATCTGGTAAATAAAAAAGCGGTAGGGCCTTTATCTCACCATGCTTTTTTATCGGCGGTATGGGCTTCTGCTCAGTTTCTTAATGAAAACTTTGAAGGGTCTCACCAGTACCTTGCCTTATTAATTTTTTTGGCGGTTTTAAGGCATCACGGCGATCTTGATCATCCTTTAAATAATCTTGCTTCCAAAAGAGCTCTGCGGGAAAATGCTGTCTACAACGAAAGTTTAAAAAATAAACTGGAAATTTTAAAGATGCAGTTAGAGGACCTTTTATTAAACCCTGAAATAGACCGGGAAAATCAAGAGCTCTGGCAAAAACACGGATTTAAATATTTGCCCCTTGTGGAATTTAGCCAAAATTATCAGGATTATCTTGGCAGACTTTATACGCTATATCAGGATTTGACTGAGGAGGAGGAAGAAATTAGATTTCTTTTTTACTTTGCAACGCTGTACCTTTACTCATTATTAATAGACTCGGATAAAAAAAGCGCGGCGGGGATTTCAGAAGAGTTTGGGCGCAAGGAACTTTCTTTTGCCTTAGTGGAGGAGTATCAAAGAGAACTTTCCCAAGGAGCGGAAAAAAGTTATGTAAATACTTTAAGGCAAAATTTATTCGCGAAAGTTATAAGTAATGTAGAAAAGCATTTTGAAGGGGAGATATTTTCCTTAACTGCACCGACGGGCAGTGGAAAGACTTTGGCAGGTTTGGGGGCTGCTTTTAAGCTTCGGGAACTTGTTAAACAGCAAAAAGGGTATACGCCAAGGATTATCTACGCTCTGCCATTTACCTCAATTATTGACCAGAACTTTGAGGTAATTAAAAAGATTTTAAAAACTAAAGTTACGGATTTTCAAGAAAATGAAAGCCTGTATCTTATAAAGCACCATCATTTAGCGGATCTTTCTTTTCGGGTGGAAAAGGAAGAAATTGAAGTGGAAAAAGCTCTTTTATTTACCGAAAGCTGGGATAGCGAGATTATCGTTACTACTTTTGTCCAGCTCTTTCATACTTTTTTTGGTTTTAAAAATCGGCTTCTTAAAAAATTTCATAAACTTTCCGGAAGCATTATTTTACTGGATGAAGTACAGAATATTCCTTTTGAATACTGGGGAGCCGTGCGGGAGATTTTTTTGCAGGCTGTGAAATTACTTGACTGTAAAGTAATTTTAATGACCGCAACGAAACCTTTAATTTTTTCGCCGGAAGAATGTATTGAACTGGCAGGGACGGAAGAAGAAATTGCCGAAATGTTTGCAGCGTTAAATCGGGTAAAGCTTTCTTATTTGCCGGAAAGAATGACGATCGCTGAATTTGTCCGAAGTTTTAAGGAAAAATTTAGTAAAGATAAGTCCTATCTTATTGTAGTAAATACAATAAAGTCTTCCATTGAGCTTTACCGGAAAATAAAAGAACTGGATTTAGGGATTTCCTTATTTTATCTTTCAACCAACATTACTCCCAAGGAACGCAGCCAGAGGCTTTTGGCAGTAAAGCAATTAAACCAGCAAAATAAACCTTTTATTTTAGTTTCCACCCAGGTAGTGGAAGCGGGAGTGGATTTAGATGCAAACTGTGTTATCCGGGATGCTGGGCCTTTGGATTCGGTTATTCAAGTAGCCGGGCGGTGTAACCGTAGCGGCCAGAAAGACCGGGGAGAAGTTTTCCTGGTGAACCTGATTACCGAAGATGGAAAAGATTTTGGCACCCGGATTTACGGTCCGGTTCTCTTAAAACAAACCCGGGAATTACTGGAAGAAGCCCGGGAAATAGAGGAAAAGGCCTTTGGAAATTTAATTGGTGGGTATTTTTTAAAGATTACTAAAGAAAAACTTTTATCCGACAGTCAAGGAAAGAAAACGTTAGAAGCAATCTTAAATCTTTCCTTTGCCGATGCTCCTGATGGCAGCCCCAGTATAAGTGATTTTAAACTAATTTCGGAAATCCCTTTTTATGTGGATGTCTTTGTGGAGCTTGATGAGGAAGCTAAATTGATCTGGGAAGAGTATAAAAAAGGTGTAATCCTGGAAAATGATGACGAGAAACGGCGGACAAACTATTTAAAACTAAAAACAAAACTTGCTCAGTATATTATCTCCGTTCCGGGTTTGGAAAAAAATCAGAGCAATGTCCGCGGATTGGAACAGGTAGGTTCGCTTTTCCGGTTGCCTTTAGAATATCTTGAAGATTATTACTCCTTTGAAACCGGGTTTAAACGGGTAACCCTGGGGCGGGAAGAATTTGAAATTTTATAAAGGTAGGGCAGGTTTCAGCCGGCTAATTAAATTGGAGGGCTGGCTTCTGCCCGCGATTTAAAAAATATTGTAGGGGAAGGGTACATGAGTGAAATTAGCATTGGCGGAACTTTAATCTGGTATTACTACATTTGTCCCCGGCAGGTCTGGTTTATGGGGCGGAAGATTACTCCCGACGAAGACAATGAACTTTTGGATTTAGGCAGGGTAATTCATGCCCAGAGTAAGAAGCCGGGGGTCAGGGAAATGGTTCTTGGAGGAAGTAAAATTGACCTTATTACCCGTGAAGACGGGGAGCTTTTGGTTTATGAAATAAAGAAAAGCTCAAAGTTTAAAGAAGCATCGAAAATGCAGCTTTTATATTACTTACTGGAATTTAAGAGGCGGGGCGTCGAAATTGCCGGGGAGTTATCGTACCCTGAAGAAAAGAAGCGCGAAAAGGTAAGATTAACTCCTGAAGATGAAGCAAAGCTTGTTGCAGCGGAGAAAGACATTTTGCGGATTATCTATCAAGAAACACCCCCGCCGTACCAAAAAACTCCCTTTTGTAAAAAATGTGCTTACCTTGAGTTTTGTGTAGCATAGGAGGGGAGAAATGCGTAAAGCAATCTACCTTTTTTCTGATGGAAAATTGCAGCGAAAAGGAAACACTCTTTATTTTGAAAGTGAAGGACTCAAAAAGTACCTGCCGGTGGAAGATGTTGGGGAAATTTTTGTTTTTGGTGAAGTGGAATTTAATCGAAAACTTGTGGAATTTTTATCCCAGAACGAAATAATCCTTCATTATTTTAATCATTACGGTTACTACATGGGAACTTTTTATCCACGGGAGCATTATAATTCGGGCTACATGATTTTAAAACAAGCGGAGCATTTTTCCGATCAAAGTAAGAGAATATTCTTAGGACGGGCAATAGTAAAAGGTAGTGCTCGCAACATTTTGCAGGTATTGAAGTATTATGCCCAGCGGGGAAAAGAGGTAGAAAGTAACGTTGAGTTAGTTGAGAACTATCTAAATAAGGTAACGGAAGCAAAAGAGCCAAATGAGCTTTTAGGCCTGGAGGGAAATATCCGGGAAACCTATTATCAAGCTTTTGACGTAATTTTGCAGGATAAAACTTTTTTTTATGAAAAAAGAACCCGTCGGCCTCCGCAAAATTATTTAAATACTTTAATAAGTTTTGGTAATTCTTTACTTTATTCTGCTGTATTAAGTGAAATTTATAAAACCCATTTGGATCCGCGGATTGGCTTTCTTCATGCTACCAATTTTCGAAGCTTTACTTTAAATCTTGATATAGCAGAAATTTTTAAACCAATTATTGTTGACCGGGCAATTTTTACCTTAATTGGTAGAAAAGAAATTAAAAAAGAGCACTTTGAAAAGGGTTTAGAAGGCTTTGCCCTAACAACTGAAGGGAAAAAACTTTTTATTACCGAATTTGAAGAAAAATTGAAAACTACTATTAAACATCCCGAATTAAAAAGGGATGTGTCTTACCGCTTTTTAATTCGCTTGGAGCTGTATAAACTTGAAAAGCATTTACTGGGAGAAAAGACATTTGAACCTTTTGTTTCGAGGTGGTAGTTTGTTTGTCATCCTGGTTTATGATGTAAATCAAAAACGAGTCGCCAAAGTCTTAAAAACAGCGAGAAAATATCTTTACTGGGTACAAAACTCGGTTTTGGAAGGAGAAATTACCGAAGCAAATTTTCGTCGGTTAAAAGGTGAACTTTCAAAGATAATTAATCAAGATGAGGATTCAGTGCTGTTTTATATTTTTGGTTCCATGAAATATTCTACCCGGGAGCTTTTGGGTATTCAGAAGGGAGGTGAAACCAATATGCTTTAATTGTGCCTTGTATGTGAAACATTGAACTTTACCCATTGAGGTCGACGAAAAAAGTGCATATACTATGAATAAATGTTTCAAGAAGATTTAAATTCCTCCGGCAAAAACAAAAAATTATGCAAACAAACTAAAAAATATACAATGATTTTCGTCGACCTGCGGTTGCCCCAAAATCCCGGGAGGTCGACGAAAGGGTGAAAATAGCCTTTGAGCCTTGAGAATTAAGTGGTCGATGGAAACTTGCCACTATGCACCAATATTCACATAAAAAATGTAAACTTCTTCTTTCGTTAAAAATCTTTTTCTTTTATAATTAATTATGGGTTTTAATCGAACCATTCTGGGATTGAAACAATGAAAAGGTGGTTTGCTTTGCTCTTAACCGTTGCGTTTTAATCGAACCATTCTGGGATTGAAACCGGCAAGATACCCAATCTAAAGAAAACGATTTTCTTGTTTTAATCGAACCATTCTGGGATTGAAACTTTCAACGCCCACATCAAGGCGTATTGCTTTCCTCTGTTTTAATCGAACCATTCTGGGATTGAAACGCGAGTAGCTAAGATAGTCTTTTCCCGGTTAATCAAGTTTTAATCGAACCATTCTGGGATTGAAACCCGAATAACATAATAATCATTTGTCTCTACATTGTCGTTTTAATCGAACCATTCTGGGATTGAAACAATTACCGGATAAGTGGCAAGAAATCAGAACAAAACTTGTTTTAATCGAACCATTCTGGGATTGAAACCCAATTGTGAAATCGGTTGGCGATGCAGTAGCAGCTTGTTTTAATCGAACCATTCTGGGATTGAAACCTGCCTATCGATTGATTAACTGCTTTAGCACATCCTCGTTTTAATCGAACCATTCTGGGATTGAAACCTAAAATTTATGATACTAAAGCTTTTGTAAAGGTTAGGTTTTAATCGAACCATTCTGGGATTGAAACGAGAATATTAAACCTTCAAAACCTTGAAAAACCTTAGTTTTAATCGAACCATTCTGGGATTGAAACCTTCTGAAATATTTTTCTCCTTCATATACTCCTTTAGGTTTTAATCGAACCATTCTGGGATTGAAACTATTTCCGCCCCGGGTTAAGGGACTGGCGGTAATCCGTTTTAATCGAACCATTCTGGGATTGAAACACAATTAATTAACATTCTCTTAACATCTTCTTAACAGTTTTAATCGAACCATTCTGGGATTGAAACTCAGAACGTGGTGGTTTTAGTTTACGTAAAGGTTAGTTTTAATCGAACCATTCTGGGATTGAAACTTGCTGCTGTTGCTGCTGTTGCTGCTGGTTCTATGAGTTTTAATCGAACCATTCTGGGATTGAAACTTCGTAGACCAGTCTCAAGCACCACCGGTACAAGCTAGTTTTAATCGAACCATTCTGGGATTGAAACACATTTTCTTAACAAAAAGGTATTGCACTTTTTCTGGTTTTAATCGAACCATTCTGGGATTGAAACGCTTAATATTATCATAATAATTATGGTTTATAATGAGTTTTAATCGAACCATTCTGGGATTGAAACCTTAGCTTACAAGGTTAAGAATCTTAACCTTGTAAGGTTTTAATCGAACCATTCTGGGATTGAAACCTCATTGACCTTCCTTCTTTCGTTTATTTGTTTGCGTTTTAATCGAACCATTCTGGGATTGAAACCCCTGTATACTTTTTTGATTAACCCTAATCCTGCTTTGTTTTAATCGAACCATTCTGGGATTGAAACTTCGATACAGAAACACATCAGGTTAGGAAGGAAAAGTTTTAATCGAACCATTCTGGGATTGA